>JANLXV010000185.1:0-1726 GCA_031365305.1 Chitinophagaceae bacterium | reverse complement strand
CTCTAATTGCACAGCCAGCTTTCTTTCAAAAGGCGTTACATTAAAGCAGGCCATGTGTGCATCGTGCCCATCGCAAATGCTTTTTTTAATCCGCTCTATCAACCGCGGTCGTTCAAGAATTTTTTCAGTTAGTGATCGTGGTGAAGCATCGTAACAACTCAGTAAGGTGAGTCGTTGCCTGGCGTGATAACCTGTAATGCCCGGCAAAAGATGCAGGTAATAATCTATGATAACAGGATCAATGGTTGTACTGCTTACATATACAACATGTGTGCGGGGCATGCGTAACAACATAAGCATACATAACAAACGCTCTTCATAATGCACTATGCCTTTTACTTTTGATAGTATCTCCTGGTCAAGCGTAAATGATGGAATGATGATAACGGTTTTAGGCGCCAGCTTATCCGGAAAAGCCTTTTCAAATTGGTCTTTAAACCGGTGTTGCAGCAATTTGAAAGAAGCAATGTCATCTGTAGATGATTGATGCGGCAAGCCAAGAGAATTTTCACTGGTTTTAGCAACAGAAAAAACAGATTGTTTTTGTTTGGCCGGCATAAGTAATTTTTTTGAGAGCAGTATTACAGTTTAGGAGAAAGTGTCAAATATTATTTGTCATCATCTGCAAAATTAAGTTGCTCCGTGATGTTCAAATGCAATAATATTTGTGCGGTACGTCATCCGGAATCTTTTCTTTAAACCGGATTACACCGGGCCTTCTTATCTCACAATAATAATTTTACCTGTGATAAGGATTTTGCCCGATGTACTGATTAACTTATAAACATACATACCGGCAGAGAAAGCTGATACATCTATTTTATCAGGTATTGAAGAAAAGTCTTTTAGCAGTCTTCCCGTAAGATCAAATAGCTGCAAACGACTGTCGGAAAATATGCCTTGCTTCAATACATAGTTTAGATAATTGCCCGTTGCAGGATTTGGATAGAACACGATTGGTTGCTGCCCTGAAGTTAATAAACTGATGACGTCTGTGTATACAACAGACCCACTTTTTAATTTAATCCTGCCCCTAAAATAAGTGGTGCCATTCGTTATATCGTTCACCAACTGGTTATAAATAACAGTGTTGCCAAACACCTTTGCGCCGCCATAAGTTCGCTGCAATTGCCCCGCGGCGGATACCTTTTCAAAGTATATGCTGTCAATGTAACTGGCCGCACTTATTTCAAGAATAAGCTTTACAGTATTACTATCAAGCAAATTATAATTAAGCGTTCTATAAAAGCAATGCACACCTTGGGAGGTAATGTTCAGGGCAACGCTGCGGGCCGCCGGCAAATGGTTGCTTAATAAAGGTTCAACAGCATAAATCAGGGATGGGTATTGATTTCTTTTAAACACTTTAAAAGTATCAGATGTTGTTAAGATGGATTCTAAATACGGGCTGTCAGTAAGCGCAAAAATTTTATACGCCTCCGCATACACATGTTTATTCCAGGACAATTGAAAAGAGTCTGTACATATAAAATCTACTCCCGGCCTCACCACTTTACTTATTATAAACTCTCTTGATAAAAATGTACCGAAGGCTGTTTCCATTTTAAGCAACGCCGTGGAATTGGTGTCCTTTATATTCCATTTATATTGATCAGTATAAATTTTTATTGATGGCTGTAATGGCTGCCACGCCGCTCCCCTGTTGTAACTGATGTATAAATTACCGGTTTCATTGGTATCTGCAACAAAGGTTTTCCATTTGATA
>JANLXV010000144.1:0-2699 GCA_031365305.1 Chitinophagaceae bacterium | reverse complement strand
TGCTGCCGAGCTTTCCTGTAGTGCTTAAGTTGTTGCCTGTTATATTCCAAGCAGTTTGTGCGAATGATTGAATTGAGATCACCAAGCTTAATACTATGAGTAAAAAAAGCTTGTAAAAGAGTTGCTTTGGTTTCATAATTGTAATTTTTAAAATTCCAAAAATGTGCGAGTTATTTTGGACTGAGCCTTGCTAACTAAACTGAAACTTATTTAATATCATATCCGCTGCCGCAAACTTTTGTTACCCCATTTTTCAAAGTTTTTTTCAAAATATTTTTTTGAAGAAAATTGATGCCGCACATTATGCACTAAATGGCGGGATAGAATGTGTTTGAAACTTCAAAGTATTCAGTGAAAAAGCAGTCAGTTCTTAAAACTTTATTCCACCAATACAAAACCAGCCCAATAATAAGGTGAAGGATACTTCTCTTTTATGTTGAGTTGAGCTGATCTTAAAGCTTGCGCAGGGGACTGGCCGCTTAACCAGTTTCTATAAAACGATAGCATTAACTCTGTAGTTTGTTTATCAGGAATTTTCCATAAGCTCATCACTAATTGTTTTACCCCGGCCAGCCTAAAGGCCCGTTGCAGGCCTATCACGCCTTCATTACCCTGCACATCACCTAATGCACTGTTGCAGGCGCTTAACACGGCAAGGTCTGTATGGCTTAAGTCCAGGTGGGCTATATCATAAGCAGTGAGTATACCATCTTCTTTTTCCTTCAATTCGGTGTGATTTTCCCATGCATCATTTCCGCCGGCTAATACCAAACCACTGCGAAACATGGCATTTGCCTGAACTTTAAAAGCATTGCCAGCGACATAGGTGTTTAAATCTTTATCAGATTTTTTTTCATTTACAAAAAACCCATGTGTGGCTATATGTAATACCTGCGGGCTTTTCCCATCAAAACCTTTAAATCTTTCTTCTGTTGCATTGGTATCGCTTACGGTAAAATTGCTGATGCCGGCATTAGTGAACAGGTTTTTAAGGCTATCCATCTCCAACTTAGTACCCGGTAAAGGCGGCCATGATCCGGTTTTTGTTTCCCGTTCTGCTAAAGTGTTAGCCTGTAAAGAAGATACGGAAGTGTGTATGCTTTGTGCCTCAAGAATAGCGTGGCTTTGCGATAAGTTTTTTTGATTGTATTGAATGTTACCCCAGATGCAAACTGCATGGGGTTTTGAAAAAGGCTGCGGTGGAAGAGCCAGTGAACGGGTGTTAGCTACCTGCATCAATTGATACTTATTTATCAGCCAATGACCAACGTTATAGGGCAATGCATTGAATGCCACACGATGCAGTAAGCCAGCCGGCGCATACCAAATGGTATTTACATTGGCAAGATGTTTTTCCAGCGGCTGCCATATTAATGTATACAAAGATCTAACTGTATTATGCGATACGATTGAAGACATTGCACCGCTGTACAATTTATCAACAGCCCAGGGATTGCCTGTTGCTGCGGGTTGTAATATTTGCTGCAATTCTTTTTCTTCAAATAGAGGAATAAACCTGCAGGCGCTATCTCCGGGTAATACAATGATAGCTGCATACAAAGTGCTGTCTGTCCATTTTTTGTTGTATAAATTAAACATTACAAATTCTATGGCTGCCTCACCACGTTTCAGCGTTTGGCTAACAATCTTTGGGCTTATGGCTTCACTCTGCTGAATGGTTCTGAATGTTGCAGAATAACGTGACAGTTGCTGTTCCAGGTAATCAGCCTGTTTTTGAATACTGTCTAAATTAGCCATCCGCTGTTTTACGGGTAAAAGCAATTGTTGCCCGAGCAGTGACCTGCTCTGCTGCCATTGCCTGAAGAGGTTTTGGATACTATCGTTTGCCTGTTTTCTCAGGCTGGCGAAAACCTCTTGCTGGTCTTCTAAAACCATCCCATTTAACACCACGCTGTTTCTATAAACCTGTTCTGCAACAGCCATTGGCATTGCAGTATTTTTATATAACAAAGAAGGCAGATAGCTGAATTGCAAAAGATCTTCATGTATAAAACTTAATTTTTGCTGTTCAGATAAAGCCGTATAAGTGCGGGAGATATTTTTAAGTTCAGTATTGTTCGCTTCAATTAATAAGACCGCTGCCTTAGTGTTGTTGCCTGCTGCATGATAAAGAAGCGCTAGGCTGTTTAAACTTTTGACAACATCAGGATGTCCGTTCCCGAAAATTTGTTTCCTGATGGCTAACGACCGGACTAATAAATTTGCAGCCGAATCATACTTTCCCTTCTGCATATAGAGTTCGCCAAGGTTGTTTAACGAGGCGGCATAAGCAGGACTTTTTTCTCCTAAAGCCTGCTTTCTTATTTGTAAACCTGCATCACATAAATGAAAGGCCATTTCGTACCCGCCCATTTTTTTATAGACACCGGCAAGATTGTCAAGGCTGGCGGCATATTCCGGATGGTTCTTCCCAAAATTTTTTTCCTTGATTTGCAATACCTTTTTATAGTAAAACAATGCAGTATCGTACAGGTGCATTTTTTCATACAAGGCTGCAAGGTTGTTCAACGCTGCTGCATAATAAGGATGGTGTTCTCCCAACGATTTTTTTGAAACTGCTGCTGCGTACTTTAATAAAGGCAAGGCATAAGAATATTGCCCCAGGGTTTGGTATAATGAAGCGAGGTAGTTTATACTGAAGGCGTGATTATAGTCAAATTCTACGCCTTCTTTTACGG
>JANLXV010000020.1:0-3262 GCA_031365305.1 Chitinophagaceae bacterium | reverse complement strand
CACCTTGAACGAGGTCGCGAAGGCTTGAGCGAGTGCCAATATGGCTTCGGCGTCAGCGGGTCGAACGGTACGGATGGTCACCATGATCTAAAGTAAAAGCCGCGACCTTTTCAGCATTTTCAACGACACTTAAGCATTTTACAGCAGCATTGGCGCCCATGCTCACATGATCTTCCTGGTTGTTGCTGCTGCTCATAGAATCTACAGATGCCGGGCTGCACAACTGTTTATTTTCGCTCACAATGCCTGCTGCGGTGTACTGCGGTATCATAAGGCCGGAATGTAAACCGGGATTTTTTACAAGGAACAAAGGCAACCCACGCTGACCACTAAGTAGCTGAAAGCTCCGCCTTTCAGATATACTGGCAAGTTCACTCATAGCAATAGCTAAAAAGTCTGCAGCTAAAGCCAGTGGCTGTCCATGAAAATTACCGCCACTTAAGATCATATCATCATCCGGAAAAATATTAGGATTGTCTGTAACCGAATTGGCTTCTTTTAAAAAGACATTCAATACATGATCATACGTATCTCTTGTAGCGCCATGTACCTGCGGTATACAACGAAATGAATATTGATCCTGCACCTGTGATTTTTGTTGCCCTGTAATTTCACTCCCTTCTAAAATGGATAGCATATTGGCAGCAGTATCTACCTGCCCTTTATGCGACCGTATTTGATGAATGAGTGGATTAAAACAATCTTTCACACCATCAAAAGCATCGAAGGACATGGCAGCGATTATATCTGCCCAGGCAATTAAACGTTCAGCATTTATTAAATTGTACAAGCCATAAGCCGTCATGAATTGTGTGCCATTGATGAGTGCCAAACCTTCCTTACTTTCTAATTGTATAGGTGGCCAGTTGAATTGCTGCAACACGTCAGCAGCCTGCATTTTATGGCCATTATACTTTACTTCCCCCAGCCCGATGAGGGGCAAACATAAATGACTTAACGGTGCAAGGTCTCCGGAAGCCCCAAGAGAACCCTGTGTATAAATAACAGGATAAATCTTTTGATTGTACATATCCATCAGCCGCTTTACGATCTCAATACCTACGCCCGAATAACCATAAGTAAGGCTTTTGATCTTTAGCATCATCATTAATTTCACAATGGGTTCAGGCACTTCCTCTCCCATCCCGCAGGCATGCGATTTTAAAAGATTTTCCTGCAATTCACGCAATTGCGATTTATCAATTTTTACATCCTGGAAAAACCCAAAACCCGTATTGATGCCATAGAATAGTTCATCAGTTCCTGCTAACTTATTATCGAGATAATGCCTGCATTTTAATATTTCGTCATGGGCACCCCAGGTGATAGATACCTGCTGATCATGTGACAAGAGGTTGCTTACCTGTTTAAAACTTAACCAGCTTTTATCAAGGGGTAAATAATTATAACTCATAGTATGGTAAAGGCGCAGCCGTTAAATTTGCCAATTGTTATTGGTTTAAAATGTAAATAAAAACAAAGGGTACAATTATGCCAACTATATTTTGCAGACTGTATGGTTCTTTTTTAATGATTGTCTTTATTGTAACAACATTACCTGCGGCTGCGCAACACATTAAACTACTAACGACTGATAATGGTACTTCGTTACGTGGCTTAAGTGTTGTGAATGATAAAATAGTTTGGGTAAGTGGCAGCAATGGAAAAATTGGTAAATCGCTTGATGGCGGCGCCACCTGGAAATGGATGACTGTGAAGAGTTTTGAAAAAACGGATTTCCGGGATATTGAAGCATTTAGTTCCACTTCAGCAATAATTATGGGCATAGATTCGCCGGCGTATATTTTAAAAACAAGTGATGGTGGCGATAGCTGGAAATTGGTATACACCAATCATACAAAAGGTATTTTCTTGGATGCGATGGAATTCTGGAATGAGCAAAGTGGTATTGTCGTTGGCGATCCGATAGATAATAAAATGTACGTGTTGCGAACTTTTGATGGCGGTAACAAGTGGCAGGAAATTCCACCATCCTACCGGCCAGTCGCAGACAGTGGTGAAGCCTGTTTTGCATCGAGTGGAACTAATGTGCGAAAGCTTACCAAAAGCATTGCCTGCTTTATAACCGGCGGTTTACGTTCAAGGTTATTTTACAAAGAACGAAAAATTGACCTGCCGCTTTTACAGGGAAAACAAAGTACCGGCGCCAATTCATTTGCAGTGAAAAATAAAAACACTATGATAGTGGCAGGCGGAGATTTTAACAAGCCAGACTCAACAGAAGGCAACTGCGCTATAACAAAGGATGGTGCAAAAACTTTTACTGTGCCTGCCGTAAAACCGCATGGCTACAGGAGTTGCGTTGAATATCTTATTAAGACAAACTGGATAAGTTGTGGCATAAATGGTGTTGATTATACAACCGACGATGGCAATACCTGGAATACGATATCAGCCGAAAGTTTTCATGTTTGCCGCAAGGCTAAGAAAGGTAAAGCTGTTTTTTTAGCTGGAAGTAAAGGAAAAATTGGTAGGATTGAATGGTGAACTATTCTATAGCAACTGCAATCTTTTGCTTGATGTAATCTTTTAAAGTTGAATTATAAATATCCTTTTCAACGAAAGTTACTTTGAGTGTTTTATTAAGATTAGCATTAGTTATTTTTTCAGAGCCTTTAAAATATTCCTGCCACCAGATCTTTTCAATTTTACCGGTTTCATTTTTTATGGTAAAGTAGGTAAAATCTCCCGGCACTATTTTTATCAGCGTTCCCGTTAATGAACCGCCAACAGATACTTTAATATCGGAAGTTTTACCACTGCCAATAAAGGCTGATGAGTTGTCCTTCATCATCGTTAAGAAATATGGACATTTAGTGGCAAGACTCATCCCAATTTGCAAGCCAATATCTTCCATAGATTTTTGATTCGTCATATCAACATCAAAAAATTCTTTGAGTTGCTCTTCATATTTTACAAACATGGGCATCATCGTTAACCCAAGCTGGGTTTCAAAATCTTCTTTAGATTTTGCCGTCAATTTATTTGCAGTAATTTCTGTACACAGATCATTTGCAATAGTAGAGAGCAAGCTGTCTTTTTTTGTTTTTTGAGCAAACGTTGTTGCGAACAATAATAAACAGGTAACAGTTAAGATAATTTGTTTAGTCATTGACAATAATTATTATGTTTTGATCTCAAGTAAATACATTTTTTCTTCATCACCTAATCAATAATATTCAATACTTACTACTAACACGCATACAATCTGTATAACTATTACTTCAAAATTTATTCCTGG
>JANLXV010000012.1:0-8935 GCA_031365305.1 Chitinophagaceae bacterium | reverse complement strand
TTCTACCTACAACAAGGCTGGATGTTCCTTTAGATCATCCATTAATTGACAGGGTATTTACTGATCTCATTTCATTTGCCAGGGCTCTTTAAGCCTTGTTAATTTTATTTTTCTGAAAAAAATGTAAACGATTTTTGCGTTTTAAACAAGGCTTTATCATGCGATATGTATACCTGGTATTGTTTATTTTAACTTCTGCAATTGCGGCTTTTAGCCAGGGATTATCAAAGCAAAATTTTGGCCTGATAAAAAAGAAAGAAGACACTTTAAAAACGATTTCACTGCAAATTATACAGGGTCGGAATTCGTCTGACAGGTTTGTGGCAGATAGTCAATTTACAAGGATGTTTGTACGGGCTTTAAAAACACCCTATTCTTTTAACTATAAATTTGATTCCCTGATTACCATATCACAGGTTATCCCAGCAGACAGTTCTTTTAGAATTTTTACCTGGCAGCTAATTGTAAATGACAGGATAACCAGGCAGCATGGCGCTATACAAATGAAAACCGCAGATGGCTCGCTACAGTTATATCCGCTGATAGATAAATCTGATGTTACAACAAATACAACAGATACAGTTGGTGATAATAACGGCTGGCTGGGCGCATTATATTATCACATCATTCAAAAAGAAAATGCCGGTAAAAAATATTACACCTTGCTTGGCTATGATGAGAATGACATGAGTTCAAATAAAAAGATAGTTGAGGTATTAACCTTTGTTGATAATAAACCAATATTCGGTGGCCCGTACTTTAGCTTTCCTGATAGTTCAATGAAGGATGAAGGTAGCAGGCTGATAATGGAATATAAAAAGAATGCAGGCCCACGCCTGGTTTATGATGAAGACCAGGATATGATCATTTATGAACATCTTGTTTCAGAAAGTAATGAGCCTTTAAAGAAATATACTTATGTAGGTGATGGAGATTATGAAGGCTTAAAATGGAAAGCCGGAAAGTGGGTACATGTTAGCAAAGTTTATACACAACAATTAAAAGATGGAGAAGCGCCATTGCCAGATCCCCTGCGGGATGATAAAGGAAAAGTTAATGAAGAAAAGTTAAAGAATAACAATATTAAAAATCAGTAACGCCGTTTATTCGTCAAGCTTCAACACAGCCAGAAATGCCTCCTGGGGCACTTCAACATTACCAATTTGCTTCATCCTCTTTTTACCTTCCTTTTGTTTTTCAAGCAACTTTCGTTTACGGCTGATGTCGCCGCCATAACATTTAGCTGTTACATCTTTACGCATGGCGCTGATGTTTTCCCTGGCCACAACCTTGGCACCAATAGCCGCCTGGATGGCTATCTGAAATTGCTGACGCGGTACAAGCTCTTTTAATTTCTCACAAAGCTTCCTGCCGAATTCCTGTGACCGGCTTCTATGTATCAGGGCGCTTAAGGCATCCACTTTTTCGCCGTTTAATAAAATATCCATCTTAACAATATCACTCGCCCGCCAGCCTATGGGGTGATAATCAAAGGAAGCATAGCCACGTGTTAAGCTTTTTAACCTGTCATAAAAATCGAAAACAATTTCAGTTAAAGGCATTTCAAAACTTAGCTCAACACGTGTTGGTGTTAAATAAGATTGATGCGTGAGAATACCTCTCTTATTAATGCAGAGCGTCATTATGTTACCAATATATTCACTGGTTGTAATGATCTGGGCTTTGATAAAAGGTTCTTCAATCGTATCTATCCTGCTTGGGTCCGGCATTTGAGATGGATTGTTCACCATGATCTTTTCAGCCCTGGTGGTCGTGGCAATAAAACTTACGTTCGGTACAGTTGTAATCACCGTTTGATTAAACTCTCTTTCTAACCTTTCCTGAATGATTTCCATGTGCAACATACCGAGAAAGCCGCACCTGAAACCAAAGCCTAATGCCTGCGAGGTTTCCAGCTCAAAAGTTAACGAAGCATCGTTCAATTGAAGCTTATCCATGCAATCCCTTAGTTCTTCAAAGGCATCTGTTTCCACGGGAAAAATGCCTGCAAACACCATGGGCTTTACGTCTTCAAAGCCTTTAATAGATTCCAGGCTGGGATTAACCGTTGTTGTAATTGTATCACCAACTTTTACTTCTTTAGCGTTCTTGATTCCGGTAATTATATAACCTACATCTCCTGCCCTAACTTCACTTTTTGCTTCCATCCCCAATTTTAAAATCCCAACTTCATCAGCACCATATTCCAAACCTGTGTGAGAAAATTTTATTTTATCACCTTTTTTAAGTGTGCCATTAAATACCCTGTAATACACAATGATGCCCCGGAAAGAATTAAAAACACTGTCAAATATTAGGGCCTGTAAAGGCGCAGTTACATCCCCTTTTGGCGCAGGGATGCGGTCAATAATGGCAGTTAATATTTCTTCAATACCAATACCGCTCTTACCGCTTGCCAATAATATTTCCTCCGGTTTGCAACCAATCAATTCAACAATCTGATCGGTTACTTCAGGTATCATAGCGCCATCCATATCTATCTTGTTGATGACCGGGATGATCTCAAGATTATTGTCAATAGCAAGATATAAGTTCGAAATAGTTTGAGCCTGTATACCCTGTGAAGCATCTACTAAAAGTAAAGCGCCCTCACATGCTGCAAGTGCCCGGCTTACCTCATAACTAAAATCCACATGACCGGGTGTATCAATAAGATTTAAGACATACTCCTGCCCTTTCCAGTTATAATTAATTTGTATAGCGTGGCTTTTTATCGTGATGCCTTTTTCTCTTTCCAGGTCCATATCATCCAGCACCTGGGCTTGCATATCCCTGTCATTTATGGTATGTGTAAATTCGAGTAAACGATCTGCCAGTGTACTTTTACCATGATCAATGTGAGCGATAATACAGAAATTCCTAATGTTCTTCATAATTGGCGGCGAAGATATGAAAAAGCAGCCTGCCTTTTGCTGCTGAAAAGATCAACACTCACGGTAAAATCATAAAATTTGACCGGCTGATAAATACCGCCAGTCAAAGTTATAAGCATCATAAGCATCAACGGCATTTACCGGATTTTGCAAGCTCGAAGCCTTTAAGATTCCTTTATTGACGAGTTTCATTTTAGCCTCATAAATAAAATCAATAAGCTTCTGATCCTGCATCCATATTTTTTGTGGCGGTTCATAGCCAATTTTATCCCGCCTCCAAACAATTTGTTCAGGCAAAATAACTTCCATACTTTTTCGAAGGATATATTTTGTAAACCCCTGCTGAATTTTGTAAGACGATGGCAGTGAGAAAACAAATTCTATTAATTCATGGCTTAAGAAAGGGAGGCGTACTTCAGTACCAAAAGCCATCGAATTTCTATCGGCAATCCGTAACAATTCTTCCAACCCCAATGTAAACACGTTAAAGTATAAAATGTCATTCAGGTTTCTTACATCAGGCTTCACTAAAAATTGCTTATCAAAATTTTCATTATAATAATCCCGGGAAATATCAGGTTGGTGATGTTGAATTTTTAAATATTTCCTTTTTAGAACTGATGCTGCAAGACCGGGAAAATAAGCCGCCAGGTAGTTTTTGTAACCCCATGGCTCCGTGGTAAAATTATAATGTTTCCTTTCGCTGGCAGCAGCAGTAATTCCCTTTGTACGCAACGCTTCCTGCCAATACCAATGGTAATATTTAGTATACCCGGCAAGCGTTTCATCAGCCCCTTGTCCATCCAATAATACTTTTATACCATGCCGGGATGCAAGTTCAAAAACTTTGAATTGTGCATACGTACTCGACGAAGGAAATGGTTCTTCCTGGTGATAGGACAGTTTTTCAAGATCACTAATCAGGGCATCCACACCTGGTTTTACCTGCAAATTTTTGATGTCAAATTTTTGAATAACCAGTTGCATATATTTTGACTCATCTTTTTCATAGCCATCAAATACTGCAGAAAAAGTAGATAAATTTTTACTGTTGCCTTTTGTAATCAGCTTACAAATTGTAGCCACAATTGAAGAGCTGTCAAGACCACCGCTCAGGCTTGTGCCAACCTGTACATCGCTGCGTAACCGTCTTTTTATAGATTGAGAAAACAGGTGAGTAAATTTTTCTATTGAAGCTTTTTCGTTTAAAGCTGACCTTTTATTCAAATCAATATCCCAATACGATGACACGGAAACTTTGCCTGAGGAAAACTTATAAATCAAATAGCTATGCGATGGAAGCTGCTGTATGTTTTCAAAAAAAGTTGATGCAGCATTGGAAGGATTTTGTGTGTAGCCTAAGGATATAAACAACAGCAGCATTTTATCATTAACTTTTCTTTGCACACCGGCTGCCCATAAAGCTTTCATTTCAGAGGCAAAGTATAACGTATTATCACTTTGATCCCAGTGATAAAAAAAAGGTTTTTCCCCAAAACGGTCACGGGCTGCAAATAAAGTTTGATCAACCTCATCCCAAATTGCAAAGGCAAACATACCATCAAAGTACTTTACGCAATCGTACCTGTACTTATCATACATGGCCAGGATTACCTCTGTATCACTTTCACTTGAAAAAGTATAGCCTTCTTTTTCAAGATCTTTTTTTAATTCGACATAGTTGTAAACTTCGCCGTTATATACAATGGTATACCTATCCTGAAAATGCATTGGCTGATCTCCCCTGGCACTTAAATCAATTATGGCAAGTCGCCTGAAACTAAAACCCACATTACCTTTGGTGTTAATCCATATATGTTCACCATCCGGACCGCGATGAGCTATAGACTTGCCCATCCGGGTCAACCTATCATTAGTGATCTTTGACGAGTTGATGGAAATTATTCCTGCAATTCCACACATCCTGTAAAGATATATTTACTTACACGTAGAATAATTCAATTCATACGCCTCCCAAAACAAATATTTATAATTATGGAAATGAAAAATTATGATGTTCCTTAACTCTTGCAAAACCCCAATGTTTATATAACATCGAACATCTTAAATACACTTAATTTTATACCTTACTGAATGCCGATAATATATATCAACATTAAATTATAATGAAAAAGAAAGTGATATCTTTCTTTAAGCTTCGTGAGGAATTAGGATTAAATTTCTATTTTCAGGATTTTCTTTTTAGAAAAATTCTTCGGAAAAACTCCCGGGCAAAATGGGCAGTTCATTTTACGAGCACAATTCATCATCCTGAAAAAATCATTCGTGGTAAAAATGTTTTCCCCGGAGATTCTCCTGGTAATTACATCGAAGCCTCAAATGGAATAACAATTGGTGACTTTACGAACCTCGGCCCTAATGTTGGCATACTTTCTTCCAATCATAACAATATTGATAATTCAAAAACAATTGTTGCCCCGCCAATAATAATCGGAAGTTTTTGCTGGATAGGCATGAATGCTGTCATTCTTCCTTCCGTAGTTCTTGGCGATTTTACCATTGTAGGTGCAGGCGCAGTAGTCACCAAAAGCTTTACAGACGGGCATTGCGTGATAGCCGGGAACCCGGCAGTGGAAATTAAAAAATTAGATAAAACAGCTTGTGATCAATTCAGGAGAACAACATTATAAAAACCGGTTAGCAGTAAGATCAATGCTGTTGTTTATTGGCAAGTCTTTCCCTTTAATAGTTTTATTCATCGTTTCCATCATCTATTCAAGGTATCTATCTTATCATGACAACGGCATTTTTCAATCTATCTGGATGTACAGTAACATCCTTAATACCATGCTGGCATTTGGTGTAACAACAATCATATTCTCATCTCACATTGCCTTTTTGATATCAGCTATTAAAAATAATAAGAAGCTGATATTTTCATTCTATACTTTGTTAGCTCTTCTTCTTTTCCTGATATTTTTTATTTATGAAAAGCATTATAGCGGTACATTAAAAATTCTCATTGTCGTGTTCGTTATACTTCAAACTGCCGGAACATTGTTTGAAAGTATTTGTATAAAACAACATCGTGAATCGAAAGTTTTAATGGTCAATTTATTTTACAGCTTTGCTTTTTTGGCCTGGCATTTATTAGTCTTAAAAAACAGTTATGATTTAAACTGGCTTGTATCCGGAGTAATTGGTCTTTCATTAATCAGGCTGCTTTTTTTATATTATTTTATTGAAAGCATTTATGCCTACAGTGATCAAGGTAATCGTAAGTTCTTAACTCATTGGGGATTTATCGGGTTAAACGATTTTACCGGCATCCTTTCAAGATGGCTGGACAAAATAATTCTCATCTACTTACTGAGTCCTGCAAGTTTTGCCGTGTTCTTTAACGGCTCTTTCGAAATACCATTATTTGCATTAATGGTTAGTGTGGTCGGCAATGTTTCAACGGTAGAGATATCTTCAAACCTGCAAAACCGGTCTGCAATCATTATAATCTATAAAACAGTTTTCAACCTGTTGTCATTAATAGTTTTTCCACTTTTTATGTTTTGTTTATTTGCCCGGCATGAACTGTATTCAGTAATCTTTGATAACAAATACGATGCGTCAGTATCCATTTTTCTTATTACAATATTTGTACTCCCCTTAAGAATAAATAATTATACATCCATACTCCAGGCTTATAATAAAGGTCTAAAGATTTTAATAGGTTCATTAATTGATATAGCGGTTACATTTCTGCTTGTAGTGATGCTTTATCCTGCTTTCGGCGTTAAAGGCGTTGCATTGGCAGTAGTAATTGCCACTTACATACAGGCTTCTTTTTATATGTATATCACGGCAAAATTGCTTCAAACTTTTGTGTTTAAATTATTACCGTGGCGCTTACTTCTAATTAGATTTCTGTTAATGCTGGTTGCTTACTATGCGGTTTATTATTTTATAAAGGATGCAGATAAGATTAATCAATTAATAATAGGGTCAATACTTACTTCTGCGATTATATTAACAGGCCTGTATTTATTTTACGTTGAAAAAAACAATTTTGACTATGTCATTTCAAAAAAAAATCTCCATAGATAAAACCCCGGAAATGAATACCGGCTTTGGTTCCAACGCTTCTGATTATGGTGGAAGATTTCTGAACCCTGATGGCTCGCCAAATATTGTGATTAGTGATATCGGCACTTTTGAAAAAATAAGCTGGTATCATACGATGCTTGGTTTAAAAAACTGGCAATTCCTGGTGCTGATCATTTCATTTTTTATTTCAATCAATTTACTTTTTGCATTGATCTATTATGTGATGGGTGTGGAGCATCTGTCAGGCATGTTGTATACGAACGATCTTGAAAAATTTACCGAAGCTTTTTTCTTTAGCTGTCAAACTTTTACAACTGTTGGCTATGGCCGGATAAATCCTGTAGGCTTTGCACCAAGCGCTGTTGCCTCTTTTGAAGCTTTATTGGGTTTATTAAGCTTCGCTATAGCTACCGGTTTATTTTATGGCCGTTTTGCAAGACCAAGAGCTTTTTTAAAATTTAGTGATAATGCTATAATAGCGCCGTATAAAAACATGAATGCCTTAATGTTTAGAGTGGCGCCTTATAAGAATACTACATTAACTGATGCTGAAGTAAAGGTTTCACTGGGTATGTCTGTTGAAGTGAATGGTAAAATGGAAAACAGGTTTTATCAGCTCCAGCTGGAATTCAAGACTGTCGCCGCTTTAACACTGAGTTGGACTATTGTACATCCTATCAACGAAGAAAGCCCTTTCTACGATTTGACTGAAGATGATTTCAAGAAAACACAGGGCGAAGTATTAGTGTACCTAAAGGCCTTTGATGATATGTTTGCCAACACGGTCACCATCAGAAAATCTTATACTTTCCAGGAAGTTATTGCAGGTGTAAAGTTTATACCGATGTTCAAACGTTCTTCTAACAATACAAAAACAGTTTTACACCTTGATAAACTTAATGTGTTTATGCCTGCAGAGCTTAATAAAAAAGAAATGAAAAGTTGATTACTTTTTCAAAGCAGATATAATAGCGCCAAATTCTTCACTTATCAAAGAAGCGCCACCTACCAACCCACCATCAACATCCGGCTGCGAAAAAATTTCATTGGCATTAGAGGCTTTGACACTTCCTCCATACAAAATAGATATCGAGTCAGCTACAGCTTGCGTATATTTTCCGGCAATGGTTTTACGTATATGCGCATGCATTTGTTGTGCCTGTTCAGCACTGGCGGTTTTACCTGTACCTATTGCCCAGATTGGTTCGTAGGCAATTATAAAGTCAGTGAGCTGCTCAGCAGACAAATGAAATAAACTTTGTTGAAGTTGTTCCGCAACAAAATCGTTTTGCGTATCAGCCTCCCTTACAGGCAATGCCTCACCACAGCAAAATATCGGCTTTATATTATTTTGAAGACAGAGGTCAATTTTATCGGCAAGGGTTTTATTGTCTTCATTAAAATACTCTCTTCTTTCACTATGCCCAATAACCACATATTTTATATCTATAGAAGCAAGCATTTCTGCACTTACCTCACCGGTGTAAGCACCTGATTTTTTTGAATATAAATTTTGCGCAGCAACGAAATAATTATTTTTTGCTTCTGCTGTTTTTTTAAGGGGAAGAAGATATGGAAACGGTAACGCAAAAATGGCAAGCTGGTTGGAATTCAGGCTTATATTTTTTGCAAGAATATCTTCAACAAGTTTTTCGCCTGCTGAAAGTGACAAATTCATTTTCCAGTTTGCTGCTGCAATTTGTTTACGCATATCTCAAATTTTGTTTGGAGTAAATATCAGTTAATAATCTTATTTCAGATTCAGTAATTGATTGGCCTTTAAGTTTTTTCCAGTTATCAATGTCAGGTATAACTTTTTCAAGTTTATAGGCTTCATCTCCCCATGAAAAATCAGGGATAAATTTTGGAGGAAAACCAGCACCAAAAATGTTGCTGCATATACCGGCCACCGTGCCTGTGTTAAAAGATGTATTAATTGCACACCGGCTGTAGTCACCCATCAGTAGCCCACATTTAAGGCC
>JANLXV010000010.1:0-1614 GCA_031365305.1 Chitinophagaceae bacterium | reverse complement strand
ATTACATTATCGGGAGTGTTGTTGGTCCACATCCTTACCCTGATATGGTGGCCATTTTTCAAAGTGTAATTAGTAAAGAAATCAGGAAGCAGCTAAAAGAAATAACCGGTAGTGAATTACCACAATATGTTTTTGCCTGTGTTGGTGGTGGCAGTAATGCAGCCGGTGCTTTTTATCATTTTCTGGATGAGCATAAAGTGAATCTTGTTGCTGTGGAAGCTGCGGGTAAAGGCATTCATAGTGGGGAAAGTGCTGCAACAACGCAACTGGGTACCGACGGTATTTTGCATGGCAGTAAAAGCCTTGTTATGCAAACCGCAGACGGACAAGTTGTAGAACCACACAGTATTTCTGCCGGTCTTGATTATCCCGGCATTGGACCGTTACATGCACATTTATTTAAATCTGGAAGGGGAACTTTTTTATCTGCCACTGATGATGAAGCTCTTGAAGCAGCATTTGAACTTGCGCAACTGGAAGGCATTATTCCAGCCCTGGAGCCGGCGCATGCTTTATATGCCTTAAAGAAAATACAATTTAAAAAAGATGATGTTGTAGTGGTTAATTTAAGTGGAAGAGGGGACAAGGATATGGCAACGTATATGAAGCACATGGATAAACATAGTCATTAATCATTGGTCATTGAGTCATTTTTTCAATGAATAATGAAAAATGAATAGCAAAAAATAATTTGCCGGTATCCTAATGACTAATGACTATTGACCCAATGACTCAATGACCATTGACTCAATGACCATTGCCAAATGACTAATAAAAATTAAGCATGTCAAGAATTGAAAAACTTTTTAAAACAAAAAAAGACCACATTTTAAATGTGTATTGTACAGCAGGCTTTCCTCATCTGGATAGTTTGAGTACAGTGATCAATGCTTTACAAAGCAATGGTGCTGGTATGATAGAAGTTGGCATGCCGTACAGTGATCCTATTGCCGATGGTATTGTTATCCAGCAAAGCAATGCCGTTGCGCTGCATAATGGTATTACAATAAGCAAACTTTTTAACCAGTTAGCTAATATTAAAAGCGATGTGAAGGTGCCATTGATTCTTATGGGATATTTAAATCCTGTGCTGCAATATGGTTTTGAAAAATTTTGTGCCGATGCGAAAGATTGCAATGTTGATGGATTGATTTTACCCGATCTGCCCATTCATGAATTTGAAACCATCTATTATCCCATTATCAAAAAATATGGCCTGGATTTTATCTTTTTAATTACGCCTGAAACACCGGATAAGCGAATAAAGATCATAGATAAATTGAGCAAGGGCTTTATATATGCCGTGTCATCATCTTCAACCACAGGACAAAATGTTTCTCTGGAAAGCCAGGAAAACTATTTTAAAAAATTACGGGCTTTAAAATTGAGAAACCCTGTGCTTGTAGGGTTTGGAATAAAAGATAAGGCTACATTCCAGGCTGCATGCAGGTTTACAAACGGAGCCATTATTGGGAGCGCCTATATCAAAGCTCTTCAAAATGAAACCGATATTAGTCTCGCTACTAAAAACTTTCTTAAAGAAATTTTAAATTGAACTTTATCGTTAAGTAATCCTAAGAAAAGAATTTAAATTGCGATTTAATACTACTTCAT
>JANLXV010000692.1:0-4038 GCA_031365305.1 Chitinophagaceae bacterium | reverse complement strand
GCAGGAATGCCCCGTTAGCATAAACCCTTTGGATATTATTCTGGAGTTGCGCCGGTCGCTGGTGATGGAAGACAGCAATGCGCCACAGGAGTGGAACGCCATGTTCAGCAATGTTGAAAATAATTTTGCGCCCTGGAAATTCAGCCCTGAAGAAAGGAGTAACTGGATGAAGGAATAAGTAGGTTCGTGCCAAAGCAATTGCAATGCCGAACAATGTAATAGCAGACGAAAAAAAATGAAAATTATAAACACTATTCCTGCACTTCCGGTGCTTAATATTGATGAAGGGACAAAATTTTATGAGGACAAATTTGGTTTTACATGTCGGTTTAAAAAAGATGGTTTTTCAAAACTCATTCGAGACGAAATAGAAATACATTTATGGGCATCGTGTGACAGGACCTGGAAATCGAGAAGTATATTTTTATTTCTCAAACCTATTTGCAGTGGTGCGGAAACATTTATTGCGGGTACGCACAGTCTTAGAATACAAGTTATAGATATAGATAATTTCTATAAAGAATTCAATCAGGCAGGAGTGCTTTATAACTCAAAAACAGTGATCGAAAAAACAAATTGGGGAACAAGGGAATTTCCAACATTAGACTTACATGGCAATTTAATAACGTTCTTTGAACGAATTGAATAATGCAAGAAGTTTAAACAACAAACCTGTAATGCTGCGCATGGTGGGATACTTATAAATATTGAAGAACAAGCTTTACTGGTTCATGTTCTACCAAGCACATTTATGACATGTAATTATTACTAAATAAGAAAATCTTCTATGAACACAGGTAAAATAGATTTCTTATGGCAACCATTATAACCCAATATTGTAAGAAGGGAATGCTCCAAATAAAAATTATAAAATATGATAGCGTTATTCTTACCGAATTGTTTCGTGAGATATGAACACAGGCTTTTAAATAAAGCGAATTGAATTGCCACCAACATTTCGGGCCGGATAATGGATCAATTCTCTTCCGTCAAAATTATACTATAGCGGGGTATATTTGATCCAGCTTGCATTATGTAAATAGAATAAAATGAACACCCGTATAACCGGACTTATACTTTTAACACTGACAGGTTTATTGATAGTGAAGTGTTCTAAAAAAGAGCAACTCAGCCCAAAGCCGGCACTTTTTATTACATTAAAAGATAGCGCAAAAAACAGTGTTGCGGGTGCAACTGTCCGGCTTTATAAAAATGTAAAGGATTCCGGCATTACCCAAATGTCAGATTCGAACGGCGTTGTAATTTTTGAAAACCTGGAGCCTGAATTATATTACTGGCTTGCCACAAAGGGGTGCGCCAACAACAGGGGTAGTCAAACAACTTTAAAGCGCCCATTGATTCATGGTGTTGTTTTATATGGCTATTCGGTAATGTCTGAAACAGGAATTTTAAAAATTACTAATAAATCCGCAGAGCGGTACAAGGTATCAGATACACTTTTTACTATCACCCTTTCCCGGGATACGCCTTATATTGCCTACCCCCAGGTGGGCACCCATCTTATACATAGTAAAATAGCAAGTGACACTAGCACCGGCGCAGGTAAAGACACCTTAATAAAAGTAGGATGTGGAGACACTACAAATCTTATTGTACCCTACTAATATTTTTACTACTATTCTTAGGTCCAATCGCCTATCTGTAATCTCAATGTATTTGTTTTGTATTTTTAATGGGCTTTTGTTTGGGCGAACAGTTATAAAATATCACTACATCGTTAAGGCCGTTTACGTTGTTAGCAAAAGCGCATCATCAATTGCAAAACATTGCAGCAAACCAAAATAATATATTATGATAAGGGGAAATAAAAAGGCATTATTATCAACACAACATGAAGAACTACTTGGCATATTGAACACCCGTTTTGAAAAAAACATGAACCGCCATAAAAGTATCGAATGGGCTAAAGTACAGGCAAGGCTGGAAGCAAATATTGACAAACAATGGTCGCTTAATGAGATGGAAATAACCGGCGGAGAGCCTGATGTTATTGGCTTTGATAAAAAGACAGGCGAATATATTTTTTACGATTGCGCAGCAGAAAGCCCTAAGGAGCGCAGAAGCTTTTGTTACGACCATGAAGCGCTGGAAAAAAGGAAAGAGCATAAACCTGCAAACAGCGCTATACAGATGGCTGCTGACATGGGCATTGAACTTTTAACGGAAGAACAATACAGGGCACTGCAACTATTGGGAAATTTTGATACCAAAACATCCAGTTGGATACTAACACCTTCTGCTGTTAGAAAACTTGGTGGTGCCCTGTTTTGCGATCGTCGCTACAACACCGTTTTTGTATATCACAACGGTGCCGATTCTTATTATGCTGCAAGAGGATTTCGCGGTTCGCTAAAAATCTAAATTTGTAATTATATTTTTTAAGAGAATGAATGCAATAAATCCTAAAGTTGATTTTTATTTCAATAAGGCTAAAAAGTGGCAGGAAGAAATCAAAGCATTGAGAACGATCGTTCTTGACCCGATAGCTATCGGCTGTGGACTGGCCGAAGAATTGAAATGGGGTTGCCCTTGCTACACCTTCATCACCGGCTCATCCGGGCGGCCGGTGCAGAAAGCTAACATTGTTTTAATACATGTGTTTAAAGAATACTGTGCATTATTATTTTTTAAAGGTGCGCTGTTAAATAATGACAGTGGCATACTGATTCAACAAACGGAGAATGTGCAGGCGGCACGCCAAATTCGTTTCACCAATATTGAGGAAATAGTCAGGATGAAGAAAACCTTGAAAGCCTGTATTTACGAGGCTATTGAAGTGGAGAAGGCCGGCTTGAAAGTGGATCTTAAAAAGACTAAAGAATATAATATTCCAGAGGAGTTTCAAATTAAACTAAATAAAACCCCTGCCTTGAAAACGGCTTTTAAGGGCTTAACACCGGGACGGCAAATAGCTTACCTGCTGCATTTTGCTGCACCTAAACAAGCCAAAACCCGTGAGTCGAGAGTAGAAAAATGTATGGAACAGATCCTCAATGGAAAGGGGTTAAATGATCAATAACACTATAGAAACTTGCAACCCTGAAGCTACCATAACCCAGGATTTATATTGCTATATTTCTATCTATCCCAACCCCACCTCATTAAGAAGCTTTATTGTTGTTGAATAATCAACATGGTGCAGGCCACGTATACCAAGCGTTTCAGCCACCTGCACAAACATAGGGCGATCTTCAAGATATAATACTTCATTCGGCTGTACCTGCGCCGTATCCAGGGCAACACGAAAAATATCTACGTCAGGTTTTCTGAAATGCACAAAACTGGAGACAATAAAAAAGTCTACAAAATCGTGCAGGTTAAATTGCTTTATGCGATACTCGGCCAGTTCCCGACCCTCATTGCTTACAACAGCTATTCTTAAATCATGATCTTTTTTTAAAGCTTTAACCAAGGTAATCATATCAGGAAATGGTTGCGACCTGCTAAACATAAATTGCTTAAAATCATCCTGGCTAAAAGAACGTTCTTTAAAAAATACTGTCCTGTTAAGGTATTCGTCTAAAGTTATCTTGCCAACTTCGTAAGTGTCAAATGTAAGGTGGTGCCGCTCCTCGGTATCTTCCGGGTCAAGATCAAATTGTTTGAAAGCTTCTGCCCTGCTGCTGCGGCTCCAGCCATTGGTAAGCAGCACGCCGCCGAGGTCGGTAAAAATGGTTGTTATTGTATTTGCCATAAATTAAAATGGCTATAAAGCTACAAAAGCAGGCGCTTGTGTTGCTACCTGCTTTCGTATAATCAATGGATAAATTTCTTCTTCACACTTTAAGGTCGCCTTCAATAGAATCATCCATTGTTTTTCCTAACATAGCGCCGGTTACTCTTTTTAATAATCCGATAGCCATGTTATGTTTGGTATCCCAATAATAGCCTTCTTCAGGTTCTACTTTTATTACCGAAATTCTTGGGTCATCTATACCGCCGGTAAACCAGGTTTTAAGGATAGGTTCCCATAGCTCTTTAATTTTCTCTTTGTCTTCGCTGATAGTCGCTTTGCCG
>JANLXV010000689.1:0-3610 GCA_031365305.1 Chitinophagaceae bacterium | reverse complement strand
AAAAAAGAAGAAGTAAAGCAAAAACAGAAAATTTGAAATCATTAAAGTATATCATCCTCCTTAATGCATTACTAATGTGGATGCCCGGAATGGCGCAGGACTCCTTAAAAAAATTATCAGGGCAACAGGTGATGGAAATCGTAAAACAATTTCACCCGGTGGCAAAACAGGCGGATATTTTTATTGAAAAAGCACAGGCGGAAGTCACAATTGCCAAAGGAATGTTTGACCCATATCTTCAAAATAACTCAGCGCAAAAAACCTTTGATGGCATTGATTATTATTATTACAACCGTCCCGAAATTTCTATTCCAACATGGTTTGGTGTAGAGGTTTCGGCAGGCTTAGAGAACTTATACGGCAACCGGACAGACCCGGTTGAAACGAAAGGAAGAACCAGTTATCTGGGTATTAGTGTGCCACTGGCTAAAAATTTATTGATGGATAAAAGAAGGGCTGCATTGCAAACAGCGAAAATTTTTCGCACTGCTTCAACTGTTGAAAAAAGAAACATTCTTAATAACCTGCTGCTTGATGCTATGAATACATATTGGAATTGGGTGCAACAATACCAGGTGTACAAAATTTTAAGTGATGCAGTAACAGTGAATAAAAAAAGGGTTGAATTTGTAAAAACTGCTTTTTCTTTGGGTGAGAGACCGGCAATCGATACCATTGAAGCCTTTAGTCAGCTACAGAATTTTGAACTATTGGAAAGCCAGGCATGGCTCAACTTTCAAAATACCACGCTGGAACTTTCTGTTTTTTTATGGTCTGCTGCTGCACAACCCTATGATATACCTGCAGATGTTATCCCTGCCGAAAACCTTCAAACAACATCTATTGCTACAGCCACTGTTCCTGACCTGAACAACTTGTTAGATGCAGCCAGAAACAATCATCCCGAACTAATTATTTATGATTATAAATTAGATATGCTAACTGTTGAGAGGAAATTAAAATTCCAGGAGCTCTTGCCATCCATAAACTTTCAATACAACCAGTTAGGCAAAGGGTATGATGTATTAAAAACAGCTACGTCGCCTTTGTTCGAAAATAATTTTCAATATGGTTTATCGCTTGGTATACCGCTCCGCCTGTCGCAGGGAAGGGGTGAATACCGTATAGCAAAATTGAATATTAAAGAAACAGAACTGCAACAAATCCAAAAAGTATTAGAAATAGAAATAAAAGTAAAAAGCTACTTCAATGAATTGATCACTTTGAAAAGCCAGATTGCCCTTCAGGAGAAAGCTTATGCGAATTACCAGGCTTTACAACGGGGAGAAGAAATAAGATTTCGGGCAGGTGAAAGTTCTTTGTTTCTTATAAATGCCAGGGAAAATAAAACATTAGAATCGTTGCAAAAGCTGCAGGAGCTTAAAACGAAATATTATAAGACAGAAAATGTCGTGCAATGGGCAGCAGGTTTACTAATCCAATAATTATAGGTTAGCAATTAAATTTTAAAGCTTGAAATGTCCATTCTGTGGGGATGTTTTTAGTTTGCGTATCGCAGGCAATATTATCAACGAAGATATCTTGGGCAGTGTGGAATTTCGTTGCAAGGTGGCAGGTTCAAAAATCATTGTTGTTTTAGGACACACCAAATGTGGTGCGGTAAAAGGTGCTTGCGACCATGTTGAAATGGGTAACCTTACAGCACTGTTAAGCAAAATACAGCCTGCAGTTTATGATGCGAAAACTGTAACGGAAAATCGTAATTCTGGCAACAATGAATTTGTAGAAAAAGTTGCAAGTATTAATGTAAAAAGAACAGTACATGCCATTATGGAACGCAGCCCTATTTTAAAAGAAATGATAGAAAGTGGAAACATTGGCATTGTTGGCGGCACTCATGATATAACAACGGGTGAAGTACGTTTTTATGATGACACCTTAATTATTAATAGTCCCAATTAAAAACCATTTTCAGGCGGTTGTAAAATACGTTGGCTTATTTGAGTTGTAGTAATTGTCACTAATAAAAGTCTGCTGTTATTTATAGGCTTAGTTCTGTTGTCAGGAAAAATGTAGAACCGAAAAGTATTTACCGTGTGTTGGCTATTGCAGCTCTTTTGCAATGTTGGCTTTGTGTCTTGGTTTTGTGTGCCTTGCAAATGTGCTAAAATAGCGTGGGGTAGTGTCGGCAAAGTCATGGATGTTTGTGTATGTGTAGGATGTTCAATAAAATGCCGCTAACGGGAGTTTGTGAAAAAACTCCCCGTCATCCAATCAAATATACACACTCTGTTAATAGCGTAAATGCCGTATAGTTATTGAGGTATACAGGTATGCAATTTATAGAAGGCAACAACCGCAACCAAACCTACTTTGCAACACTGGACGACCAGGTGAGTGAAGATAACCCGGTAAGATTAATAGATGCATTCATTGACAGCAAAGGGGTATTCACACAATTGCAGCATTGCCATACGGCTGCATTGGGCATGCATACTTATAAGTGCAATGATCAGCATTGCAGCAGCCTTCATCATCAATACCATAGTTGCGGCAACCGGCATTGCCCTACCTGTGGCGGGCCTGCCTGCCGGTAGGCAGGTTAAAAAAGAACAATGGATAGAAGATCTTACCGCCGATCTTTTACCCACCCATTATTATCATATTGTTTTTACGCTGCCACATGAGTTTAATCCCATCATCATGGGTAATCGTAAAGAACTGTTTAAACTGCTCTTTGATGCAGCCTCAAAAAAGCTGTTGCAATTATCCAGTGATGAAAATGGCTGGGTGGCCGCTGCAGCATTACGGCTATCCTGCATACCTGGGGACAGGACCTGAGCTTTCATCCGCATGTGCACTGCATCGTCAGCGGTGGCGGCATCAACAACAACAATGAATGGATAGAAGCCAAAAGAAGCAATGGTAAATTTTTGTTTCCGGTACAAGCCATGCAACCCATTTACAAAGGTATTTTTTTAAAAGGGTTAAGAACACTGTTATCACAGAAACGGCTAAGTGTAAACGGCATAGATACAGCAAAGCTGATCAAACAGGCTGGGTATAAAAAATGGAATGTGTATGCCAAAGCGCCCTTTGGCAATGTAGCCACCGTGGTGGAATACCTTGGGCGCTACACTCATACCTGTCCCGGACTTGTTTCGGGAAGATCGCCATTACTACCCATCGCATCCTGGCTATCACAGAAGGCGGCATATCTTTTAAATACAAGGATTATGCAGATGGCAGTAAGCAAAAGCAAATGGCACTCAGCCACGCAGAGTTCCTCCGGCGTTTTGAGCAGCATATACTGCCACGCCGGTTTGTGAAGATCCGTCATTACGGACTGTTGCAGAATCATGGAAAAACACGGCGGCTGAGTGCTATCAGGAAGCAATTAAAATTAAACCCCTTACCGGTAAAAGTAACAATACCGGTGAGCCAGCGGCGGCTGGAAAAGTATGGCCGTGACATAACGCTCTGCCCTGCCTGCCACAAAGGGAGGCTTGTGCTGATCAGCATCACCTACCAGGTAAGCTGCAGCAATATACCCTTGCAGCAAAACAACCGGCAGGTAAAACAAAACTTAATATCCAATACGCCACCCTAAACAAAATGTGTGGACTTAAAAAAAGCAGTTCACCCATCG
>JANLXV010000345.1:0-3104 GCA_031365305.1 Chitinophagaceae bacterium | reverse complement strand
GGAAAAATGATCAAACAACTTGGAACCGAATCAAGAAAACAAATTGAAGAATTTTTAGGCAGGAAAGTTTTTTTAGAATTGTTTGTAAAGGTTCGTCCAAAGTGGCGGGATAACGAAATACATTTAAGAGAATACGGGTATTAATTATTATTATGAATTCAATAGGACGGCTTTACAGGGTAAGTATTTTAGGGGAATCTCATGGGCAGGTTGTGGGCATTGTAATTGATGGCTGCCCGGCAGGGTTGCCAATTACCGTGGATGATTTTAGTGTAGATATTGAAAGACGCAAACCCGGCGCTAAAGGCACCACGCCACGTAAAGAAGATGATATTCCTGAAATTGTTTCAGGTGTTTTTAATAATACCTCTACCGGTTCGCCTATAACTATTCTTTTTAAAAATAGCAATACACGCAGTACAGATTATGAAAAGCAAAGAGCCATCCCCCGGCCCGGGCACGCTGATTTTGTGGCTTCCAAAAAGTTTGGTGGCTTTGAAGATTACAGAGGCGGTGGCCACTTTAGCGGCAGGCTTACTGTGGCAATTGTGGCCGCTGGTGCGGTGGCAAAAAAAGTATTAGCTCAATATGCGTCTACTTTAAAAGTAGAAGCTACTATACTTGAGATAGGCGGCGAACCGGATCTTGATAAAGGCTTACAGAAGGCCATTGATGAAAAAGACACCATTGGAGGTATTGTTGAATGCAAAGTTTCAGGACTACCAATCGGCCTTGGTGAACCTTTTTTTGATTCTGCGGAATCGTTGATCAGCCATGCTGTATTTGCTATACCTGCGGTAAGAGGTATTGAATTTGGAACAGGTTTTATGGCTGCAAAGATGTTTGGCAGTAAACATAATGATGCCATAGAAAACATGGAAGGCAAAACAACCACCAATCACGCCGGCGGCATAGTTGGTGGTATTACCAATGGCAATGATATGGTATTCAGGATTGCCATTAAACCTACATCATCAACACCAAAAGAACAACAGACCATTAATGTTGAAACGCAGGAAGTAGAGCCTTTTTCTGTAAAAGGCCGACATGATCTCTGCATTGCATTAAGAGTGCCGGTAGTGCTCGAGGCAGTTACAGCAATGGTTTTGGCAGATATGTTGTTGCTTGAACAAAAGATCAGAAGAACATTCAATAATGCTTAGTCAATTTTTTTTAAAGCCTTAAAGGACAGGTCAAGCAATTCATAGTTAAGCGGATTTGGTAAACTATAATGCCACCATTCGGTTGGCAATGCGATAAACCCATTTTTCTCCATCGTATTTTTCAAGAGCTTCCTGTAAAATAATACTGAGTCTGGTAGAGCTGTAAAGTTGTGGTGTGCAGAATCCGTAAAATTGTCAAAGCCGGTGCCCATATTTATGTCCTTGCCAAGGCTGTCAACCAATGTTACATCCACAGCTATACCACGATTGTGCCCGCTGCCTTTGGAAGGGTTTGCTACATAGTCTTCATTTTTAATAGGCTCCCACATTGCAACTGTTGCGGAATAAGGCCTGTATGCATCATATATTTTAAGGGCCAATCCTGTTTGCTTAAGTTGTTGTTGTACTGATGCGATAGCCTTTGCCGTCGTTCGTGTTACAAAGGCCCCGGCTTGTTTAGCATATATCTTTTTATGCATAAAATTGTTTGCAGAAGCATACCTGAAATCTATAATAACTGACGGACAATACTTTTTAATATTTACCAGTTGCTTTGATGAATCTTTCATCATACTCCTTCTATACTCTTCAACCTGAGAGGTAACAATAACCCCATACTTATTGATTTTTGTTTGTGATGTGGCAGCGCTTAGTAAGCCTGCAAGAAAACTTAGCAATACCAAAGTATTTTTTAAGCGCATACTAAATTATTTGAAATACAACTATAGCCTTTTGTTTTAAGTCTTATCATTTCAACAGACCATATATTTTATCTACATTTATAACAACAGCGGGCAGATTTTTTATTTAAAACTTGCTATGTACAAGATTAACTACTTTAATCACGCTTTCTTCATTATTCTTTTCAGTGCCTTATCTTTCTCCACCTGGCCAGATAATTTTATCTCCTTAGAGAACCGGAAAAAACCTATTGTAAAATATGGTATTGCCAGCTATTATGCCCACAAATTTAATGGCAGAAAAACATCAACCGGGGTGTTGTATGATTCTAAAAGAATGTCAGCGGCCTGTAATGTGTTGCCTTTGAGAACATGGGTTAAAGTCACCAATCTAAAAAATAAGAAATGGATAATTGTGCAGATCAATGACAGGTTGCATTATCGCAACAAAAGATTGATAGATCTTTCCAGGGCTGCCGCCCAGCAACTTGGTTATATTAAATCGGGTATTACAAAAGTTAAAGTAGAAGTTGTAAAAAAACCTTCAGGCAAATGATTTGTTTTTTCTTACAGAATAAGTTGCTACACAGCTTTCCTCAATCTCACTAACTTCTCTAACAAATCCTCTAACAACGCCAGATTCAACATATTAGCGCCATCGCTTAAGGCATGAGCCGGATCAGGATGTGTCTCAATGAAAAGGCCATCTGCCCCGGTTGCAATAGCGGCTTTCGCAATAGTCTCTATCAATTGCGGGTTACCACCTGTTACACCAGATATTTGATTTGGTTGTTGTAAAGAGTGTGTGCAGTCCATTATTACAGGCACATTATTTTTCTTCATGGCCGGGATGTTACGGTAATCCACCACAAGATCCTGGTAGCCGAAAGTGTTGCCACGTTCCGTGAGCATTACTTTTTCATTGGCTTCATTTTTAATTTTTTCAACAGCAAATTTCATTGATTCTCCACTTACAAATTGCCCTTTTTTAACATTGATGACCTTACCTGTTCTTGCAGCAGCCTGTAGCAATTCAGTTTGCCTACATAAAAATGCAGGTATCTGTAATATATCTACATATTCCGCTGCCATAGCTGCTTCTTCAGCGGTATGAAAATCTGTAACAGTAGGTAATTTAAATTTATTACCTGCTTTTTTTATTATTTCCAAAGATGCCCTGTCGCCTATGCCGGTGAACGAATTTGCGCTGGTACGATTTGCTTTTTTATAAGATGATTTAAAAATATATGGGATTTGATAT
>JANLXV010000608.1:0-1519 GCA_031365305.1 Chitinophagaceae bacterium | reverse complement strand
AGCTGCCTACCCACCCACCCCCCTGTACACTTACGTTTGAACCTAAATCAACACCAAATTGCACTGAGTCAGACAGATCAGTATTATCATCTCCACCGAAAATTGCAAAAGATTTTATGCCTAACGGCGGAATGCCTTCCTGCCCAAAAGAGCAGTTGCTTACAAGCAAAAGGCTGGTACAAAAAAACAGGCTGAGCAATTTAAACATAGCCTTTGAGACGTGTTTCATACGGCAATAGATTAGGTTGTTTGCAAAAATTAGAGTTCTCATGTCAGGATTATTATGCAATTATTGATATTGCTCATGCAACGAAGCATTAGTCAGCAACATTTAAAATGATAAACTGCGGAGACGAGAAGTAAAGGTTTTTATATCCGGATAGAGGATGAAGAATGCCAAAGGTTGCAGGCTTCTTAAAGGTTGGTTGGATAAAAGCTTAAACTGATGTGATAAACATGTTACGGCCGGACTGTAAGATAATTTTTTTAATAATGGAAAGAAAGCAAAATACATAATAATTTTCCAACAGTTTTTTAGTTGAGATTTTTGATTATTTGTGCTGGCTTTATTTGATTACTACTCTTCAAAGATTTAACCTGCTGTCTTTATTCAACCTTAATAAATACATTTAAGAAAAATTGCCTGTGACATTCCTGATCATTTTTTTATGTATTGCGGGGCTTGTTCTTCTTATTACCTGGGCTAAGGTTAACCCCTTTATTGCATTTTTGATTGTTTCAATTACAGCCGGACTTTTATTAGGTATTCCCTTCAATAAAATTGTGGGTTCAGTACAAAAAGGGATAGGCGATACCCTGGGCTCATTGGTGATTATCATTGTACTGGGCGCTATGCTTGGAAAGCTGGTAGCAGACAGCGGCGCTGCCCAAAAAATTGCGGACGTGATGATGAAAGCCTTTGGCGTAAAGTATATCCACTGGGCGCTTATGGTAACAGGCTTCATCATCGGCATTCCCTTGTTTTATGGTGTGGGGTTTGTATTAATGATCCCCTTAATTTTTTCTGTGGCCTATCAATACAAATTACCTGCGGTATATATCGGCTTGCCGCTGCTTGCTGCACTGTCAGTAACCTTTGGGTTTTTACCGCCACATCCGGCCCCAACGGCTTTGGTAGTTCAGTTTCATGCCAGCCTGGGCTTAACATTACTCTACGGCATTATCATCGCCATACCCGCCATCATTATTGCCGGGCCAATCTTTGCCAAAACTTTAAAACATATTCAATCTGTACCATTACAAACTTTCCAGGGAGCGGCCCTACCGCAAGACAAATTGCCGGGGACGTTCAGTAGTTTTTTATCAGCTTTGTTACCGGTAATTTTATTAATTGCAGCCACTTCTGTTGTTAGTTTTCTGGCAAAAGACTCTCCATTGAATGCGGTGGCATCTTTTTTTGCAGAACCCGCTGTAGTCATGCTCATCTCTCTTGCGGTAGCCACTTATACCATAGGCATAAAGCAGGGGTTTAGTCTTAAGGCGGTAATGTCACTTTATA
>JANLXV010000581.1:0-2213 GCA_031365305.1 Chitinophagaceae bacterium | reverse complement strand
GGACGAAGGCATACAAAACATTACAATACAGGAAGGCGATGCAACAGACTTGCATGAGTTAAAGGATGAAACTTTTGATGTTGTGGTGAGCATTTTTGGCGCTATGTTCGCACCAAATCCATTTGACGTAGCCAGCGAGATGGTAAGGGTTACACGCCCTGGCGGAAGAATTATAATGGGCAACTGGATACCGGGAGACCCCACTCTTGTAGCGCAAATATTAAAAATAAGTGCCGCCTATACGCCGCCGCCACCTGGAGGGTTTATCAGCCCGATGTTATGGGGTTTAGAAGAACACGTGATTGAACGTTTTACAAAGGCAGGGGTTTCTAAAGACAATATTTCTTTTATAAAAGACACATTCACCTTCAACGCTCCTTACCCGCCGGCAGAATTGGTGAGCAATTTTAAAAATTTTTATGGGCCAACTATGAATGCTTTTGAAGCTGCTGAAAAAAATGGCAAGGCTGCTGACCTGCAACGTGAATTAGAAAACTTATTCAACAGTCAAAATAAAAGCAACGATAAGAATACCACTTCAATTTCTGCCACTTTTTTGAGAGTAACAGTTTTGCGTTAAAAACATGGCAGGTATGTTCATGTCGTAACACTATATTCACCAGCATAGCATTCCTGCCTAATGTGTAATTACAGGTTTTGAGACTGTATATTGTTTTGAAAATCATAGTGAACACATTAATGTTCGTTATAAAAATTGTGCTGTACAAAGTTGTTTTGCATCCTAAATTTATAATTCAATTATCGCCCCCATGCAAAAGCTTGCAGGCTTACTGGTTGTAATTTTTATAGCGCTTACAAATTTCTCTTTTGCACAATATGTTGACAGCACAAAACTTACCGGGCATTTTGGTGGCGCTGTAAGCCTAACCACAAACGGCATATCTACCATACCATCTTTTACATTAGGTAAACCGGCGATTATATTTGATATGACAGTCGGGAGAAAAAAAATAAGTTTTGAACCGCAATTTCGCTTTTCATTAGAGGGCAAACCCTGGTCGTTCCTGTTTTGGTGGCGATATAAGCTCATTACAAGCAAAAAGGTGCAGGTTAATATCGGCGCACATCCTGCGCTAAATTTCAGAACAACAACTGTTCCATCGAATGGTATTTCAAAAGATGTGATAGTTGCAAGGCGCTATCTTGCCGGTGAGCTTTCGCCAAACATGTTATTGACAAATAATATAAGCGTCGGAGCGTATTATCTCTATTCACACGGCTTTGAAAAAGATGTTGCCAGGCATACACATTTCCTGGGGCTTAAAAGCAGTTTTTCAAACATCAGGCTAACCGGCGAATATTTCATGCGCTTCACACCGCAATTGTTTTATTTAAAAACAGATAAGCCGGATGGATTTTACTTTAATTCTACTTTGTCGTTCGCTAAAAAGAACTTCCCCTTTTCCTTATCAACAATCATCAACAAGGCCATCAGAACCGATATAGCAGGTAAGAGTTTGTTGTGGAATGCAACGCTCATTTATACTTTCAATAAAGAATATGTTGAAACGCATCAGCCCGTTTTTTAGGTCTGCTTCAACAGACCCTTCTGAAATCAGTAAGTTTGTGGGAGATGACGGAGGTTGAAACCTTGCTCCATGCCGGCGACGTAAGGCAGGCTCTTACATCGCACACCTATATTTTAAAAACATTATGAAATTTTAGAAAAAATTTCTCCGGAACATGGCGTAATAACTTGCGGAAATACAACTGACGTTGGTTGAATTTGCGAAAGTTTTCTTTAAAAGATTCGTATATATTTGAACTATGTGCAACCAATTTGGGACACAGCGTTTGTGTGCCGCAGGACTAATTACACTTTTATAAATTCATTTTATGGCAACGGACTATCGTTTAAAACTTCTAAAATTCCTTAAACAAGGTTATCCTGACAAAGTCAATGTTTCTCCCTTGCTTCATGAATACCTAACTGAAACTAAGAGCACAAGACCTTATTATGCCGAGATACTACAAACACTAAAAAAAGATGGCTTTATAATGTTTGGCAACGAAGCCACAGATAGCATTGTCGTTTCTCGTGCGCAAGTTTATAATGACAGTCATATCATGGTTTGCTTGACACATCCAGGACTTGATGAAATCGCAAGACTTGAAAAACATGACTATGATTTAAAGAACGCTGAACGAGTTTATAAAACTTATCCGTTGACCCGTTTTTTGGCAATCGCCGG
>JANLXV010000340.1:0-9829 GCA_031365305.1 Chitinophagaceae bacterium | reverse complement strand
CACCGGTGTTGCTGAAAACCATCTGTGAAAAAATCAGGATTATAACCGGCAAAACAGAATTCGGGTTAATACGACAAACTAAAAACGCAGGCGACTTATCTATGGCTGACATGCTGGGCCTGGCCTATTTTTTTCTTTATCATTTTAAACAAAAAATTGTTGATGTCCTTGATATGTTTCACCAGTTGGATGCGTGGTACGGAATGGCTATGGCTATGCATGAGCTTGATCTGCAATTTCCAAAATTTATTGAAAATAATGAGCCATATGTTGAAGCCGATCAATTATACCACATCCTCTTGCCAAAGCCTGTGGCTTATGATGTTCAGCTAAACAAAAACAACAACTTTATTTTTTTAACGGGTGCAAATATGGCCGGCAAAAGCACCTTCATTAAATCGGTTGGCATTGCTGTTTTTTTAGCTCATATTGGTATGGGCGTTCCGGCAAAACGCCTGGAACTTACGTTGTTTGATGGCCTGCTTAGCAACATTAACGTAGTAGATAATATTTCAAAAGGAGAAAGCTTTTTTTATAATGAAGTGCAACGTATAAAGAACACCATTCTTAAGATTAATGATGGCAGGAAATGGCTGGTGCTGATAGATGAATTATTTAAAGGCACCAATGTACAGGACGCAATGAAATGCAGTACAGCAGTAATTGAAGGGTTGATAAGGATAAAGAATTCTTTATTTATTTTATCTACCCATTTGTACGAAATAGGCAATGTGCTTAAAAATTATCCGAACATCGCCTTTAAATATTTTGAAACAAAAATTGAGGATGAGCAGCTTAGTTTTAATTACAGCCTGCAGGATGGCATAAGTAATGACCGCATCGGTTACCTGATTTTAAAACGGGAAAAAGTGATTGACTTATTAGAAAAATTATAATAGTATCTTAAAGAGATTAGTTTAAACGATTCAACAATTTTTCATGCTTGTTAAAACCTTCGGCAGTGCAGTGTACGGTGTAGATGCTAAAACGATCACTGTTGAAGTAAACGTTAGCAGCGGAAAATTTACCTCTATTGTAGGGCTGGCAGATAATGCGGTGAAGGAAAGTTTAGAACGCATGGAAAGCGCCATCAAAGCCAACGGCTATCATTTCCCACGCACAAAAGTTGTTGTAAATCTTGCTCCTGCAGACATTAAAAAAAGTGGTACAGCCTTCGATCTGCCAATAGCTATAGGCACACTTGCAGCCAGCGAACAATTTGACCAGCCGGAAAAACTCGAGCATTATGTGATCATGGGTGAATTAAGTTTAGATGGTACCGTAAGACCGATCAAAGGCGCTTTGCCTATTGCCATACAAGCCAGGAAAGAAGGTTTTAAAGGATTGATAGTGCCAAAGGAAAATGCACGTGAAGCTGCCATGGTTAATAACTTAAATGTATATGGTGTTGGACATATCACTGATGTCATCAATTTTTTTGCAGATGAAGACAGTATCAAGCCCACCATTGTAAATACAAGGGAAGAATTTGCACATGCGCAAAGTGATTATGAGATTGATTTTTGTGATGTAAAAGGCCAGGAGAATATTAAAAGGGCTTTAGAGATTGCAGCAGCCGGTGGTCACAATGCTATTTTAATTGGCCCCCCGGGTGCAGGAAAAACCATGCTGGCTAAACGTTTGCCAACCATACTGCCACCGCTCACTTTGCAGGAAGCGCTTGAAACAACAAAGATCCATAGTGTTGCAGGCAAACTACCAGAGAATGCGACGCTCATTTCAAAGCGGCCTTTCCGCTCACCACATCATACGGTTTCTGATGCAGCTTTAGTTGGTGGCGGCGGTATACCGCAGCCAGGCGAAATCTCCCTTGCCCATAATGGCGTGTTGTTTTTAGATGAACTACCTGAATTTAAGCGTACCGTACTTGAGGTAATGCGCCAACCCATGGAAGAAAGAAAGGTTACGATCTCAAGAGCAAAAATTGCCCTGGAGTTTCCTGCAAGTTTTATGCTAATTGCTTCAATGAATCCATGCCCTTGTGGCTTTTTTAATCATCCCGAAAAACCCTGTACCTGCCCGCCTGGTGCTGTTCAAAAATATCTGAATAAGATATCAGGCCCTTTGCTTGACCGTATTGATCTGCATGTAGAAGTAACGCCTGTGCCATATAGTGAACTCTCTTCAAAACAGAATTACGAAAAAAGCGAAACCATAAGAGCCAGAGTTATTAAGGCTACGGAGATACAGGCTGAGCGATTTAAAGACACGCCCGGGGTATATTGCAATGCGCAAATGAGCAGTAAAAAATTGAAAGAAATATGCGTAATAACACAGGCTGGCGCCAATCTTTTAAAAGTAGCCATGGAAAGGCTTAATCTTTCTGCAAGGGCTTATGACAGGATACTAAAAGTAAGCAGAACCATTGCCGACCTTGCTGGAAGTACTGATATAAAAGTTGAACATCTTGCCGAAGCCATTCAATATCGCAGCTTAGATAGAGAAGGCTGGGCGGGATGATGGTAACCTCTAATATTATCCTCTTTATTACTGACAGATAACTCAGTGACTACAATACTCATTCTGCTCAAAAGTAGTATTGCCCATTTATCAATTAAATTTGCTGAATGAAACTTTTATTATCGTACTTAAAACCATACCGCTGGTTAGTTGCCTTAGCCTTACTTCTTGCGGCTGTTAACCAGGTTTTTTCTTTACTTGATCCCTATTTTTTCGGACAAATGTTACAAACTTTTGGTGTGCATCCACACGAGATCGGCACTACTGATAGTAACAAAGTATGGCATGCCACCGGTGTAAGATCAAAGCATGATTTTGTGTGGGGCATCGGCGGGTATTTAGTCATCTTAATAAGTGTGGCAATGGTATCAAGGATAGCGAAAGCATTCCAGGATTATTTTTCAAGTGTTGTGGTTCAAAAATTTGGTGCAAGCCTTTTTACTGATGGCTTAAAACATTCATTAAAATTGCCTTTCCAGGAGTTTGAAGACCAGCGCAGCGGCGAAACCTTAAGCATACTTACCAAAGTGCGCAGTGATACAGAAAAATTTATCCTATCATTTATTAATGTATTGTTTGGGCTGTTTATAGGGGTGGTATTTGTTTCCATTTATGCTTTTCACCTGCATTGGTCAATAATGCCCGTGTTCTTTGGCGGTATTGTTTTGCTATCGCTGCTTACAAGTTTTTTAAGCAAGCGTATAAAAAATATTCAAAAAATTATTGTAAAGGAAACAACATCTTTAGCGGGCAGCACAACAGAAAGTCTTCGCAACATTGAGCTGGTAAAAAGCCTTGGCTTAACTGACCAGGAAGTAAAAAGGCTTAACAATAACACTTATAAAATTCTTAATCTCGAAATAAAAAAAGTAAAAGGTATACGTACCATCAGTTTCATACAGGGTACTTGTGTAAATGCTTTACGCCAGGGCATTATGTTTGTACTTATGTACCTTGTTTTTGGCAATATTCTTACTGCCGGCGACCTGGTTACTTTAATGTTTTATTCATTTTTTATTTTCGGGCCATTGCAGGAAATCGGGAACATTATAATTACCTACCGCGAAGCGGAAGCCTCCTTAAATAACTTTCACAATATCATGATTAAGGAACCTGAACTTAAACCTTTATCACCCGTAAACTTTGGTAACATAACCGACCTTGAATTTGCTAATGTCAGGTTTAAACATCAAACGGCATCGCAACCTGCTCTTTCTAATATAAGTTTTAAAGTAAAAACAGGTGAAACCATTGCCTTTGTTGGGCCATCAGGTTCCGGTAAAACCACACTCGTCAAGCTTTTGGTTGGCCTTTACAGGCCACAGGAAGGTTCTATTTTATATAACCATATCAATGGAAAAGATATAGACTTTGATACGCTAAGAACGCAGATTGGTTTTGTAACACAGGATACCCAATTGTTTGCCGGTACAATAAAAGAAAACCTGTTGTTTGTAAACCCAGCGGCTACAGATGAAGATATTGTTAGTGTATTGAAAAAAGCATCTTGCCAGAACCTGCTATCAAGAGCAGATAACGGCATTGATACACTTATCGGCGAAGGCGGCATAAAAATTTCCGGCGGAGAAAAACAACGTTTATCTATTGCCAGGGCGCTCTTACGTCATCCGCATTTATTAATTTTTGATGAAGCCACTTCATCATTAGATTCTCTTACAGAAGAAGATATTACGAATACGATTAAAGAAGTTTCATCTCAGCAGGAACAGATCACCATTTTAATTGCCCACAGGTTAAGTACTATCATGCACGCCGATAGGATATATGTTTTGGAAAAAGGTGAAGTAGTTGAAACAGGAACGCACCATAGTTTGGTTACACAAATGGGCTTATATTATGCCATGTGGCGTCAACAAATTGGCGAAAGAAAAAAAATACTGGAGCAGCCCCAGCCGGCATTGGTTGAAGCGCAGGTTTAAATAAGTACTAACACATTTACAATGGAAGCAGAACCGCAGCCAAAGCCAAATATGCTCTGGAGCATTTTAACCATGAAGTGCCCAAGATGCAGGCGTGGCGACATGTTCAAAGATAATAATCCGTACAAAAGTCTTAACCTTAGTAAAATATTGGATATGCATGAGCATTGCCCTGAGTGCAATCAAAAGTATGATCTTGAAGTTGGCTTTTGGTATGGTACCGGTTATGTGAGCTATGCTTTGGTGGTGGCTTTGTCGGCTGCAACATTTGTAGCCTGGTGGGTTTTAATCGGCGTGTCGTTCAGAGACAACCGCGTTATATGGTGGCTGGTGATTAATGCTGTGCTGATGATTCTATTGCAACCCTGGGTAATGCGGATAAGCCGTGTTATTTACCTGTACTTTTTTGTAACCTATGATAAACATTATAAGAACACGGCAACAAAAACCTTCGATTATTATAATTAATCCATTTCCTTTTCGCCGCCGGAGTAAAATATATCTGTAAAGATATTTGAGCGGCCAAGATCTTCCATATCACTCAATTCCAGTTCAAGAGCTTTAGTACTTTGTTGTATTTCTACAATTGATATTACTATTGAGCCAAGTAATGTAATAAGGCTTACAGCAAAAATAAAATTAGCGGCAGCGTTCCATGAACGGTAAATAAAATACATGCATAATACGCAGCAAAAAAAACTTAAGGCACCAAGACCCTGCATATATTTAATCATGTTGATGCGTGCCCTTAAATTTTTAATTTGCCGAAGGGTAACATGTTTTAGAGCATTGTCATTATAAGACTGGTGAAGACTTCTTATACGGGAGGCGATGGCTAAAAAACGGTTGGTATAAGCCAGCATCAGTAAAGTAATTGCGGGGAATAGTAAGGCTGGTGTGTTTATAGAAATTTCAACCATAGCCAAATGTAAAACAGTAATAATCAGCAACGGCAATAAATTGGCCTGACTTTTATTATCATTTATATCTAAATGCATTATTATGGACAGCCTGATACATGACCAACCCGAATTAGAGCGGTTTATACTTGAAGATGATGGCCGGTTTCCGAATAGTAACCTGTTTGTATTGATCTATAAAAAAGCTTTTGAAAACACTGCCGGGCAAGGCGATATTATGAAAACGTTTGAAAGAAATAACTGGAAAAACAGTTGGGTGAATGGCATTTTAGATTATCACCATTACCACAGCAACACACATGAAGTATTAGCAATACGCAAGGGAAATGTGACAGTGTTGTTAGGTGGCCCTTCGGGCAATGAAAAGAAATTCTCAGAAGGTGATGTTATTATCATTCCTGCTGGTGTAGCTCATAAACGCCTGTCAGCTTCTGACAATTTTGAATGTATTGGCGCCTACCCTAATGGCGCAAACTGGGATCTTAAAAAAGGTGATGATAATGAAAGACCATTGGCTGATGAAAATATCAAGGCTGTACCGTTACCAGACAAAGATCCTGTTTACGGCTCAGAAGGCCCGCTGGCATTGAACTGGAAAGTGCAATAATATAATACATATCTATTTATTTTTGTCAAGAATTGTTATGGGAATATTTACTTTAACGCTATAATTTCTGCCCATATTAAACACGCCGGTTCTGCCTGTAGCCAAATTTTGAGCCGTATATTTTAAACGACTTAAATGATTTTGATAAGCCACATCAGTAAGGTTATTGGCATTAAAAAAGAAGCTGAATAATTTTCTTTTCTGAGCATTAGTTATATCGGTGCCGATGCCAGCATTCAATAAAAAATAACCAGGCGTTTTGGTTTCGGTATTGAAGGCAGTAAACACACGATTTTTTGAAAAGGTATTATCAAACTCTGTTTTTATAAAGAGGCTATTTATGCCTTTATGCTCTTTAAAAAAATTAGCCCTTATTTCTGAAATAAGTCTTGCTGCGGGTACATTCGGCAAATCATCCGAACCTTCAATGCCTTCCTTAAGCTTACCGGAAACAAATGAAAAATTATTTTCTATATGCAGCCAATCCAACGGATGCGGGTGAATATCCAATGTAAATTCTGCACCGCTGAGACTGGCCTTCCGCTGATCAAACTTAAAGGCCTGCAGTTCATTACCAGCATCAACAATTATAGAGTCGCCGCCTGCAACAGATTCTAGCCTCCTGTAAAAAATAAAGTTTGAAAAGTTGTTATAAAAAGCGCTTGCCGTAAAAGAGAAATGATCTGCATTTATTTCAATACCCGCATCTGCCTGTATGCTTGTTTCTGAGGTTAGATTTTGATTGCCTATTTCGTAGCGGTTAGTGCCTTCATGTGCACCATTAGATGCCAGTTCTGGGATGCTTGGTGCTCTGAACCCTCTTGCCAAATTAGCTTTTAAAGTAAAATGATTTGTTAGAGCGTAAGTAGAACCGATGCTGCCTGATACATTTGTAAAACTTCTTTTAAAGCCTGTAAATTTTGGTTCTCCGTTTTCTGTAAAGGCGTTAGAATTTAAAGCCCTGTTATCAAGCCTTGCACCGCCACTTATATTCCATTTGCCCAATTCTTTTTTGGCATAAACAAAGCCACCAATGTCATTGCTTGTATATTCTGGTATTAAAAATTCAATGCCTTTATTTTGGTTGCGTTGGTTCATGCCATTAGCGCCAAATGATAACTTCCAGTTGTTTTTATCAGGAAGATTAAAACGTGCCGAATAGTTTAATGTGCCAAGATCGAAGAACAAACCCACCTTCGCCGGATCGGTAGCATCACCAAATTCTTTGCGTTGATTGCGCTGGTAGCCTACATTAAGAAGCAACGATGCGTTGTGAACTTTTATATTATTATCAAGCGCAATTTTGGAATGTACTATGTGTTGAAAAGGTACCTGTGGCTTATAAGTATTATAGTCGCTTGTTGTAATTCTTGCTTCACTGCCATCCGGTAAGGCCTTTACAAAAAAACCCTCTTCATCACGATCACCTTCAATAAGCCCAATGTGCTGATCAAAATTGCTGAACAGCAAATGTGAAAATCCCCAGCCGCCATTATAACCTGCATAACCGCCAAAATTATTTTCATAATACCTTGAGTTAAACACTTTGCCATCATATTTATTCTTATAATCTTCAGCAAGCTTAACCGTTGTATACACATTCCAGTTTATACCTTTAAGATTACCGGCAAGATTTATATTATTGGCAAAGTCATGATTATTGGTCTGATAATTTGAGAACACGTTTCCCTTGATAGTGCCTTCCTGCACAGGAACGTTTGTTATAATATTTATAACACCTGCCAACGCATCGCTGCCATAAGTTAAGGCTGCCGGTCCTTTAAGAATTTCGACACGGTTTACGCTGAGTTCATCTATTTCAATACCATGCTCATCACCCCATTGCTGGCCTTCCTGCTTAATACCATCGTTCATAGTTATTACGCGGTTGTAGCCAAGCCCTCTTATAACCGGTTTTGAAATACCAGGGCCGGTAGTTATTGAGCTAACGCCTGGTTTTTTTGTAAGGCTTTCAATTACATTGGTGCTGGCATTAGTAAAAAGCTCTTCTTTTTTTACCACCGTAATCGGGGTTGCTATTCGCTTTGATTGCGTAGCGCTGCTTACACCGGTTATAACCACTTCATTGTTTTCTATGATAGACTGGTTCATTGCAAAATCCATTTTTGTATCACCGCTTATCATCACGTTTTGTGTAACCGTTGCATATCCGATGTGAGAAATTTCAATGAGATGATAACCTTCAGGCACATTTCTAAACATGAAATCGCCATTAGTATTCGAAGTGCTTCCAATCTTCAGATCACTAAAATAAATGGAGGCGCCATTTAAGGGCTTGCCTGTTTTAAAAGATGTTATTCTTCCTGAAAAGGTACCCCGCAAAGTACCGTTGCCATCTATAGAAGTTTTGCTGCCGGCAAGTACATATTGATCAAAAATAAAAAAATACAGGAGCAGAAATAAAAAAATTCTCATGATAATATTTGAAACAATGTTGCAAATATACCAATAATGATATTACAGCTATCAGGCATTGTAAAAACATGGCATCAGATTTAATTAGTAAACTTGTAGTTATGGGCCATGAGCATCATCATCATACTCCGGTTAGTTCTGAAATGAACAAGGCGTTTATTATTGGTATTATATTAAACGTTTCATTTGTTATCATTGAAGCTGTTGCCGGGTTTTACTATCATTCGCTTTCACTGTTATCAGATGCCGGCCACAATCTTGCTGATGTTGGTACATTGTTACTTTCATTGGTTGCTTTCAAACTTGTTAAGATAAAATCGAATCAACGCTTTACCTATGGTTATAGAAAAACATCCATTCTTGCAGCCTTGCTTAACTCTGTTATCCTGCTCATCTCTATTGGCATTATAGCCTATGAAGCTGTTTTCCGTTTTATTCATCCGCAACCATTAGCAGGCCTTAGCATTGCATTTTTTGCAGGCATTGGCATCCTCATAAATTTTAGCTCTGCTATTTTATTTTTCGAAAACAAAGACCATGACCTTAATGTAAAAAGCGCTTACCTCCACTTATTATCTGATGCGCTTGTGTCACTCGTAATTGTTATTGGAGGGGTGGTAATGTATTATTTAAAATGGTATTGGCTTGATCCTTTTTTAAGTTTAGTTATTGTTGTGGTAATACTGATAGGTACATGGCGTTTATTGGCAGATAGTTTGAGATTATCGCTTGATGGTGTGCCAACGGGCATAAGTTTGCCGGAGATAAAAGAAATGGCTTTAAAAGTAAAAGGTGTATCAGATCTTCATCACATTCATATATGGGCAATGAGCACCACCGAAAATGCCCTCACAGCACATCTTGTATTATTACCGGATGTTAATATTGATAAAGAACTTTCGATAAAAAAAGAATTGAGACATCTGCTTGAACATAAAAATATCCATCACATTACACTTGAAGTTGAACGGCATGATGAAGAGTGTGAGGATAGAAATAATCCGGTCATTAGTCATTAAATTAATTGTGTTGAACATTGAAATTTGAGTATTGAATATTGAATATTTAAGTGCTATGCATTCAATCTTTTAATTAATATTCTCTATCACACCTGCAATTCCCTGACCGCCACCAACACAGGCTGTAACAATGCCATACTTTTTATTAAGCCGCTTCATATCATTAATAAGTTGAATGGTGAGTTTGCTGCCTGTACATCCCAGCGGATGCCCTAAGGCAATGGCGCCACCATTACTATTTACAATGGATGGATCTAAGCCGAGCTGCTGAATAACCGCAAGCGCTTGGGAAGCAAAAGCTTCATTCAATTCAACTAAATCTATTTGAGAGAGATTTAAACCTGCCTGTTTTAAGGCCTTCGGAACAGCTTCTACAGGACCAATACCCATGATACGCGGATGCACACCTGCGCTTGCACATGCAAC
>JANLXV010000471.1:0-4825 GCA_031365305.1 Chitinophagaceae bacterium | reverse complement strand
GTTCGCCACCCGGGCCGGTGTTATAAATCATTACAAATATAAAGGGGTATCAATAGCCCACCACACTAAAATTTCTACCTTAAATTTTTGCTATGGCATTGATATGTCAATTACCTAAATCATAATCATTACATTTAAGAAATTTCACACCAAAACTTTATTCCCATGCCAGGCGATACATTGCTTTTAAATAACAAGGCTGTTATGCAAAATACTTACGATGCTATTGTAATTGGTACAGGAATGAGTGGCGGCTGGGCCATGAAAGAGTTAACAGAACAAGGCCTGAAAGTACTTGCCGTTGAACGTGGCCGCAACCTGGAGCACATCAAAGATTATGACACGGCCTCAACCAAACGCTGGGATGAACCGCACAGGGGCGATCTTACAAAAAAATTTGTTGAAGACAACCCTATACTTGTCCGCTCGGGTGTTGTTGATGAGTTTACCACAAAAATGTTTTTGCAGGATAAAGCGCATCCTTATATACAGGATAAACCTTTTGATTGGATTCGCGGCTACCAGGTAGGTGGCAGAAGCCTGATGTGGGGCCGCTGGACACAGCGCTGGGGCGAAGGCGACTTTGAAGCCAATGCAAAAGAAGGCATTGGTACAGACTGGCCGATACGCTACAAAGACATTGCACCGTGGTATAGTTATGTAGAAAAATTCGCCGGCATTGCAGGCAACAAAGACGGGCTTGCGCAAGTGCCCGATGGCGAATTTCTTCCACCGTTTGATATGACTTGTTTTGAAAAACTGGTAAAGCAAAAGATTGAAGCAAATTATCCCGGCAGGCATCTTATTATAAGCCGCACGGCAAATCTTACCAAACCAAATGAAATACACACAGCGTTGGGCCGCGGCCAGTGCCAGGCAAGGGATATGTGCAGCCGTGGATGCCCTTTCGGCGCTTATTTCAGTACACAATCTGCTACTTTACCTGCTGCGCAAAAAACAGGAAGGCTTACATTGAAAACCGATGCTGTTGTACATTCCATTATCTACGATGAAACAAAGCAAAAAGCCACCGGCGTCAGGGTGATTGATACCCATACAAAAGCAACGACAGAGTATTATGCAAAAATTATTTTTTTAAATGCAGGCTCTATCAACTCCAATCTTACCTTGCTAAATTCAACGTCAAACCGTTTTCCCAAAGGACTTGGTAACGATAGTGGCGTTCTCGGCCATTATATCATGACGCACAATTACCGTGTGCGTGCTAACGGCGTATATGAGGGCTTGCAGGATAGTTATTATTATGGCCGAAGGCCTAACGGTGTGTACATGCCGAGATTCAGAAACTTTGGTGATGATAAGCAAACAGCTTTTAAAAGAGGTTATGCGTTGGCCTGTTCATCAACAAGGCAGGGATGGCAAAGAGGCGATGATATGGTTATTGGTGCAGAGTTAAAAGACAACCTGAGTGAACCGGGTCCGTGGTTTTTCTTCGCAACAGCTATGGGCGAAATGCTTCCCTACGAAGACAATTATGTGTGGCTTGATAAAAATAAAAAAGATGAATGGGATATTCCTTTGCTGCATACAGATGTTAGATGGCACGATAATGAAGACAGGATGGCGAAGGATGCCGTAGAGCAAATGCACGAGATGCTGGATAAGGCCGGCCTCAAGAATATTCAATCGGCGGATAACTACCAGGCACCCGGAAAAGATATTCATGAGATGGGCGGCTGCAGAATGGGTAACGATCCAAAAACTTCCATGCTTAATAAATGGAACCAATTACATGCAGTAAAAAATGTTTTTGTAACAGATGGCGCCTGCATGACATCTTCAGCCTGCCAGAATCCTTCGCTTACTTATATGGCCATCACCGCCAGGGCCGCTGATTATGCGGTAAGCGAATTGAAAAAAGGTAATCTGTGATTTTACAATAAGCCGAGTACATATTTAAATCAGCCAACGGCTAGCTTCTGGTGTTGAAGAAAATTATGATCTTACCATGCGGCTCTCCACAGGCCTCGTTTATCTTTGCAAAATGTTCTATGTAGTTTATGGCCTGCTTTACCTTGTTTCCCTTTTACCTTTTTTTATTTTATACGCTATAAGCGATGTGCTGTATGTAATAATGTTTTACCTGGCTGGCTATAGAAAAAAAATAGTGATGGACAACCTGTCTATCGCCTTTCCGGAAAAAGGCATTGATGAACGGCAGGTGATAGCTAAACAATTTTACAAGAACCTTTGCGACACTTTTGTTGAAACGGTGAAGATGTGTTCTATGTCAAAAAAAACATTTTTAAAAAGATGCAAAGGGAATTTTGAAGTAGTAAACGCTCTTGCAGAAAAAGGTAAAAACATTCAATTGCATGCCCTGCATCAATTTAACTGGGAGTATGCCAACTGGGTGTTTACACTCAACATACAATTGCCATTTGGATCAGTTTATATGCCGCTAAATAATAAAGCATTCAACAGGCTTTATCTTAAGATCCGCGGACGGTTTGGCACCTTAATGTTAGATGCCACGCAATTCACTAAAAAAATATTTGGTATAAACCGGAAGCAACATGTACTTGCTTTAATAGCCGATCAAAACCCCGGTGTGCCTGAAAGATCTTATTGGCTTAATTTATTTAACAGGCCGGTACCCTTTTTAATTGGCCCTGAAAAAAGCGCCGTAAGAAATAATACTGCCGTGGTTTTTGTGAATTTTTATCATACCAGGCGGGGGCATTATTTTTTTGAAAGCCACTTGGTTACTGAAAACGCGGCCGAATCTTCAAGAGGAGAAATCACCCGGCAATTCAGGGATTTTATTGAAGACGCCATCAGGGCCAGGCCTGATAATTTTTTATGGAGCCACCGCAGATGGCGTCACGAGTACCATGATGGCCTGAAAAAACTGTGGGTAGATGATGTTGAAGCTGATACGATCAGGCACTAACATTAAAATCACGGAGGGCTTCATTAAGACTGGTTTTTTTATCAGTACTTTCTTTTCTTTTACCGATGATTAAAGCACAGCCTACATTGTATTCACCGGCCGGAAATTTCTTAGGATAAGTGCCAGGAATTACCACACTGCCCGCCGGCACAAAACCTTTATATTCCTTAGGCTCACTGCCACTAACATCTATGATTTTTGTTGATTGTGTTAGTACAACATTAGCGCCAAGTACCGCTTCTTTTTCAACCCTTACGCCTTCCACAACTATGCAGCGGCTACCGATAAAACAGCCATCTTCAATTATTACGGGGCTTGCCTGTAAAGGCTCCAGCACACCGCCAATACCAACACCGCCACTTAAGTGTACATGCTTGCCAATCTGGGCGCAACTGCCTACCGTAGCCCAGGTATCAACCATTGTACCTTCATCAACATAAGCGCCAATGTTTACGTAGCTTGGCATAAGCACAACATTGTTTGCCAGGTAAGATCCATATCTCGCAATGGCATGTGGCACCGCCCTTACACCGAGAGATTTATAATTATCCTTCAACCGCATCTTATCATAAAACTCAAAAGGTGGCAGGCTGAAAGTTTCCATTTTACGTATGGCGAAATACATTAAGATGGCCTGCTTTACCCACTCATTAACCTGCCATCCGTTAGCAGTTGGTTCTGCTGTTCGTAATCGCCCTTTGTCAACTTCTTCAATTACGTTATCTACCGTATCAGAATACATACTGTCTTTCAGCAATTCCCTGTTTTGCCAGGCAGCAATTATTTTTTCTTTAATATCCATATTAATATTTAAGTCTCAAAAGTAGCACGGTTATGTATGATGTGTAACTATTTTACCTATTACCATTCATTGCTTTTTAAATATGAGCATTCGTAAAATAATTTTCCAGTTTGGCTATGGCAATATCCCAGGAAAAATGACTGACCAAATATTGATTGCCTCTTTGCGCAAGCTCAATTCTTTGTGTATTATTCTGTATTAGTTGCGCTAATGTATTGGTCATGTCATTCACTGCTTTTGGCTCAACCGTTAATGCCGTTTCCTGATCAATTGCATAAGCATGCCCGCCGATAGCGGTGCAAACTAACGCACAGCCGCAGGCCATTGCTTCTGCCGGTGGTAAGCCCCAGCCTTCGCCAAGGCTCGGCGAAAAAAATATCGCCTGTTGATTATACAACTCCACCAGGTTGCCCGGCTTTTTATGATACGTCATCCATTCAGGCAATACAGGCTTGTCGTATACGCCAAATAAGGTAACACGCAACGAGGGGATTAAAGCATACAATTTAATCAACGCTTCCAGGCCGTATGGAGTGGCTTTGCGTGGCTCCTCTGAATACAGCATCATAATACTTTCAGGCTTTCTTTCTGCAATCGGTGTGTGTATATGAAACCTTTGGGTATCTATAGCACTGGGCATAAACAATGGTGTTTTGCCAGAGCGCTCCTTAACAATATCTTCAAGGTATCTGGCAATAACCATGTGGTTTAAATTAAGGCTGTAGGAGCGGTGTACCAAGGCATGTTCGCCATTCCAGGTTTCATAATCCTGTATAAGATTAAAACGCTTCCCCTTACTTGCTGATAATTGGCTTATAGCATAGGCCATCTGCCACCACGAACTAAAAACAATATCTCCATCCGGCACATAACGATCCGTTATTTCCGGCACTATCAATGATTGGATATTCTTATGAAGCGGAAACCACTTTGGCCGGGCAACGCCTCTCAATGTAAAGAGTAGCTGCTTTAGCCATAAAGGTGATTTCATCTTTTTATAAGGCCTTTTCAGGCTATGCAGAATAATCACTGCGTGCCCTTTAGCATAAAGACGATTGGCATATTCGTACATGTTCTTCGCACCGCCAACAGGTTTGGTTACAGGAAAG
>JANLXV010000455.1:0-7707 GCA_031365305.1 Chitinophagaceae bacterium | reverse complement strand
GGTAAGCGTCAATTGCTTTTTCATATAATTTGATGCCCTGGTAAGCAGCGCCTAAATTAAACCAGGCCAACTCTGTAAAAGGATATTCATCAATAATCTGCTGATGAAGCTTTATGCTTTCCTCATTTCTCCCGGTAAAATCTGTCCAAAAGCATATCTTATATAAGGCCTCTTCATTCACCGGATCCTGTTCCAGAATAAGGCAAAGGCAATTGAACACTTTTTCAAATTGTTCATAATCATCGTACACATCCGCGAGTTCAAAAAGCAGATCAATTTTTTCTTCACCTTCAAATATGGTAATAGCTTCTTCTAAAAGCCTGGCGGCCTTTTTTTGTTGATCTAAAGCCAGGTAAGCATCTGTCTTTAAAATAAAGACATTTACATCTTTCCTATCCAGCAACTCTACCTTTTCAAGTAATTCAAGGGCATCTGAATATTTTCTTGTAGCAATAAATAAATCAGCTTTTTTTACAAGTAGTAATGACGAGTATGGATATTGTAATATGCCATATTCAACCGCTTCGAGAGCCGCAGACATATCTTCTTTTTCATCATAATAATCAACAATTCTTTCAAATGATTCTTCTTCCAAAAAAGAATTAGGTTGCCCATGTTTTAAAGATTGGTATTTAGCCAAAAGATCTTTAAGCTCATTTTTATCCTTACTTGACTGGTTTTCTTTCATGTAAATAAATAAACTAACTTAAATCAAATATTTTATAAGCTTTGTTATACTTTATTTTTAAACTAATGCGTTAAAGTAAAGTCAATCGTTTGTAACAAACAAGTTAGGATTTACAAAAAAATATCTTAAATTTGTTAATTAATAGTCTTTATGCAAAAGATTTCTAAAATCTTATTAATCATTTTAATGTTTTCCGGTATTAGCTGGATTGCGTTAGCTGATAGAGGAGGCTTTATAAAAAAGAGCAATAAAGTAAGATTAAACATCAATACCGCTGGTACATTAAAAAAGTCAATAGCTTTTAATCTTAAATCGGGTTTGGTTTTTAAAGGCAGCAGTCTTTTATCAAATCAACAAATTGGTAATACATTATTTAGCAAAGGTTTGATGACTTATAGAAAAGGTAATACCGTATATATTACGCCTTTTAAACAAAAAATGCTTATTCCACAATTTGACCCTGCTACCGGTTCAAAATTGATTATTCGTGGAAAATAAATAGATAAATCTTTTCTTAGTAAAACCTGCAACACTGCAGGTTTTTTTATTTTGACTTTTGCGTTTCTTCAAACGTTAATACTCTATATCCCGATTTTGGTATTTCAAAACGGGAAGACGCCACAGTTTCACTCGTAATTTTAGCAAGTGTATATTTAAACATCATCTTTCCTGATTTCCATTCATATTGGATTGCCAGGCCTGGTAGATTTCTAAATGGATTATCGTAATTAAGGTTGCTCACCTTGATGCCCGGTGCAAAATATACCGTAAAAGAATTACCGTCCTTTAAAGTAGCAATCGCCTTTTTACAATCATATCCGGCAATACTTACTGTTTCATCAGATATGGTATACGTTATGCCTTCGTACTTGCGGTTCTTTTTTTCCCAATCTTCTTTATTAAGAGTTATCATCAATTTTTGCCCACTATAATCTTTCAAAATAACGCCTGTACCTGTACGTGAGTCATAAATTGTACTTTCCTTACCAAGGCTACTTAACATCTCGCTTTTTGTTTGAGTGCCTTTTAAATAAATCGTTGTTGTAGCGCCATCCAGCATGTCAGCCATTTTAGGTTCGCTGCTTCCCGTTTGTATAGATATATTATACACTAACACGCCTTCGCTTATCACCTGTTGCGAAAGGCTTTTTGAAATGTTTACAACAAAGAAAAAAACCAATGCGATAAAAAATTTCTTTAAATACATTTTATCTTTTATGCTCATCATTGAAAGTAAGACCTTTATCTTCTAACCTTAGTTGCATTATTTTGCTCTCTTCTGGTTTTTCTGCTGAAGGGTTTGAATTTTTTTATTGCTTTCCTGCATGGCCTCTATGCGTTCCTGCCACTTCGATTTAGATACCGGTTTCTTTTTATTCTCCTGCAACTTAGCCATTATCTTCTCATGGTTAATAATATAGTTCTGTATTACAAACTGTATTATGAGTGTTATCACATTCGATACAGTATAGTACCAGGTAAGCGCCGATGGCAATTTATTAAAAACACCCAGCAATATCACCGGAAAAATGAAGGGCATATATTTCATTACAGGATTTGAATTATCCTGCATGTTAGCCATGCCATAAAGCGAAATCAATAAGCTGGTTACCACTGCTAATATTGTGAAAAGACTGATATGGCTACCATAAAAATAAATGTAAAACGGAAGATTATAAATTGAATCATAAGCTGACAAATCCGTTGCCCACCAAAAGCTTTGCCCACGCAATGCAATATTGGAGTTGAAAAAATTGTACAACGCAAAAAATATGGGTATTTGCAACAGCGCCGGAATACAGCCGCCGAGTGGGTTTACGCCTGCAGACCGAAAAAGCTTCATTTGCTCCATGCCAAAGGCCTGCTTATCTTCTCCATGTTTAAGTTTCAGTTCATCTATTTCCGGCTTCAGCAGTTTCATTTTGGCACCGCTCAAATAACTCTGGTAACTCAAAGGAGATATGATTAACCTGATTATTATGGTGAGTAAGGCTATTACCAAACCATAGCTTACAATTTTACTATCAAGAAAATTAAACACCGGAAGTATAAAGCCCCTGTTTATATATTTTACAAAAGCAAAAATGCCGCTGCCTAAAGGCACAATATTTTGAAGCTGATTACCATAACTCTTTAACAATTTATAGTCACTAGGGCCATAGTAAAGTTGTAGAGGAATTGAAGCATTAGGTGAAGCCGGCACAGCCAGTTTTAATGTGGCGACTGATTGTGCTATTTTATGGGTATTTGTGTCTGCCGGTACTGTCCATCTTATTTCTGCATTTTGAAACTTATCTTTTGCAATAATTGATTGTATAAAGAACTGTTGTTTTAAACTTATCCATTCAACAGGCTTCTCAAATTTCACGGCGCTGCCCGAACCTATGGCTTCAAAATCATAATCATCGTTTTGCAGATAGGCAATATGAGATTGCAGCTTTTCGTATTCAACATCTTTTTCTACCTGTACAGCTTCTGCCTGCCACTGCAGATTAATGGCCTGCTGGGTAATTAACTTATTACTTCCTGTTATGTTGATAAACAAATTGAGCATATACTCATTATCAGGCAATTGGTAACTATGCTGCAGAACTTCACCGGCACCATTATTTATTTGGTAAGTGAGAGTGGTAGATTTATTTTGAACTGAATCTTTAATAACATTAAAAAAAAGATCACCGGTTTGTGCAGTTTGATTTTGCTGTACATTAATGGGATAAGAAATGGTGTTGTAACCACCGGCCTGAAGAATCAGAGGCTTATGGTCGTAAGTTTTATATTTTTTTAATTCAACAATTTTTGGCTGCCCGCCTTTATTTGTAAAGGTGATTTTTACAAGATCATTTTCTAATACAGATAATTGCTCACTGCCTGAACTATCCTGTTTAAAACTGCCCGATGCCTGTATGTTTTTTGGATGCGTAGTATCAGGATTTGCTGCAGCCAACCTAACGCTATCAGCAGATTTTAGCTTATTTACCCGGGCAATAGAATCAGCTACGTGTTGTTTTGATTGTTCTAAAGCAACCTGTCCCTGCCTCGTGTAATAAAAATATCCAAAGAATAACAACGCTAATAACACAAATCCAATCACACTATTTCTATCCATTCCCATATTAAAAAATTAAGTGGGCAAAGGTAGGTAAACATTGCCTTTGCCCATTAGCAATTACCTCAAATAAAATTGCCCTCATCGAGGGCAATCTATGCATCAAAAAATACAATTTTATTTTTTTGCAGGAGCAGCGGCTTTAGCAGGCGCTGTTTTGGCAGCAGCAGCAGGTGCAGCTTTAGCGGCAGTTGGTACAGCCTTGGCAGCAGTTTCTTCCTGCTTCAATTGCCTTGTCATAGTAACAGAAGCGATAGGAATTCTGGGCGAATTTAAAATTTCCATATTTTCCGCAACTACGTCCTGAACTCTCAGATTTCCATTTAATTCAAGAGATGAGATATCCATTTCAATATTCTCTTTCAAATATTTGGGAAGTGTTTTTACCTTCAGCGCCTTTATTTTGGTTGATAATTTACCACCGGCTTTAACACCTGCAGGTATACCAACAAATTTTAAGGGAATAGTTACAGATACTTTTTTGTCTTCAACCAGCTCCAGAAAATCTACGTGTAATAATTTGTCTGATACTTTATCAAACTGCAGTTCTTTTAAAACGCACCTGTAAGCCTGTCCATCAACTTTAACTTCAGCAAGCATAAAGTCAGGCGTGTAAACAATGCTTTTAAAAGCGGTTGCAGGAGCGGTAAAATTAATTTCTTTAGCACCTCCGTAAATTACACCTGGCACTTTTTCCTCAGAGCGGATCTGGCGGGTGGCTGATTTGCCAAATTCGGTCCTTATTTGTCCTTCGATTGTAATCGTGTTCATAAATAATTTTTTTTGAGGCGCAAAAGTAAGAAGAAAAACCGAGGTTTTTGCAGTTGATTTTGACCGAAATCATTGGGCAGGATTATTTTTTACTCAGCATCCTGCTACGTAAAAAGAGACTGTTTATGCTTTTATTTTCAAAAGCATTTCTTATGGCTACTGCAAAAAGTTCTGCTACAGAAACCACTTTAATCTTGTTAGAGTCCTGCTTTAATGGAATGGTATTACATACCACCAATTCTTCTAAAACACTATTTTCAATGTTTTCATAAGCGTTGCCGCTAAGTACCGGATGGGTACAAAATGCCCTTACACTTCTTGCCCCTTTTTCAAGCAATAATCCGGCGCTTCTTACTAAGGTGCCGCCTGTATCACATATATCATCTAATAAAACAATGTCTCTATCCGTTACATCTCCTATAACCACCATGCTATGAATTTCGTTAGCCCTTTTACGGTGTTTATCACAAATCACCATTTCTACCTCAAAAAAACTGGCAACTTCCCTAATTCTATTGGCGCTGCCTACATCAGGTGCTGCAAAAGTGAGGTTCTCGAGATTGAGATCTTCTATGTATGGAATGAATATAGCCGATGAATCAAGATGATCAACAGGAATATCAAAGTAGCCTTGTATTTGCGGTGCATGAAGATCCATAGTGATTACCCTGTCTGCACCTGCCGCAGTTAACATATTGGCTACAAGCTTTGAAGCAATGGCTACTCTTGGCCTGTCTTTCCTATCCTGCCTGGCATAACCGTAATATGGAATAACTGCTATTACTTTATAGGCTGAAGCTCTTTTTGCGGCATCAATCATCAACAGCAATTCCATAAGGTTGTCAGTTGGTGAAAATGTGCTTTGAACCAAAAACACAAATTGGCCACGAATGCTTTCCTGGTATTCTACACCAATCTCCCCGTCACTAAATTTTCTGATATTTATCCGGCCCAGATCTTCACCAAATTTTTTTGCAATTTCCTGTGCTAAATATTCTGAGCCGGTACCTGAAAATATTTTAACGTTGGGATGCATTAGAAACTATAATAAGTGAAATAATAAGAGAGGCGAAATTATAATTAATATTGCTACAGACTTCAGGCAAGCATGGAAACTTCTGACAATTCTTATCATTCCATAAAAAACTGGGCCGTTGACGACCGTCCACGTGAAAAGCTTTTAGCTAAAGGCGCCACAGCTCTAAGTGATTCTGAATTATTAGCTATTTTAATAAATATTGGTAATAAAAATAAAAGCGCTGTTGAGCTGGCAAAAGATGTTTTGCTGTTGGGCAAAAACAATTTAAATGAGCTTGGCAAGCTTACCGTTGCCGACCTTGTTAAACTTAAAGGCATTGGTACCGCAAAAGCTATAACCATTGCAGCAGCCCTCGAAATTGGAAGAAGACGGCATTCAAGCCTGCCCTTATCTAAATCAATAATTAACAGCAGCAACGATCTTGCAGCTTACCTGCAAACGTCGTTAAAAGATTTTCCTTATGAAGTGTTTGCAGTTATCTACTTAAACAGGGCTAACAAGATCAACCATTTTGAAATTATAAGTAAAGGTGGGTTGACAGGCACCGTTGCAGACCCCAGGATAATTTTAAAAAAGGCATTGGAAAACGAAGCCACAGCAGTGGTATTGTGCCACAATCATCCTTCAGGCAATTTAAAACCCAGCAGGGCAGATGAAGACTTAACGCTGAAAATTAAAGAAGCCGCTAAGTATTTTGATATTAAAATTTTAGATCACATTATTGTAAGTGAAGATGGCTATTTCAGCTTTGCTGATGAGGGGATGTTGTGATCCAAAGTTCGTAGTTTTTAGTTCGTAGTTTTTAGTTTTACTTTTAAATTTTTACTTTAAGATTGCCATACTTCAAAGTTTTGAAGATTTAAAGTTTGGCAAAATCAAGACTGCTTTGTAGCGAAATTTTTTGGGTTGACGGCTTTTGGTAGTTTTTCAAAAGATTTGAACTTAAGGATCAGATCAACAGATCTTCCGGGTCAATAATGGATAATATTACTGAAGGATTTGGCAGAAAAGGAAATTTAGAATTTATCAACTTTCTTACTTATTCAAACGGATCAGCGGCCGAATGTAAATCTCAATTATATAATGCTTTTGATAGGAATTATATTTGCGAAGAAAAGAGAAAAGAATTAGCTGATCTGGCTGATGAGATAATGAAGATGATTACCCTCTGATAATTTACTGCGGTGGCAGTGAATTAAAAGGTTTGAAGGTTAAAGCAAGAAAAAAAAATCCAATATTTACAAAACTCAAAACTAAGAACTCTAAACTAAAAACTGTTTTCAAGCCTGCGCTGTTGGCCCGCCAAAATTTAATGGCAATTCTACCGCTTCTATATCCTGGATAGTGCCGTTTACATTTTCAAATTTCTTTACGTTGTCAATCATCGCCTTCATAAAACGCTTGGCATGTGTAGGTGTAAGAATGATACGGCTTTTTACTTTACTCTTTGGTGTGCCGGGCATAACGTTTACAAAGTCTACAATGAACTCTGCGTGGCTGTGTGTAATGATAACCAGATTAGCATACGTGCCTTCTGAAAGCTCTTCTGAGATTTCAATGTTTAGTTGGCTGGGTTGTGGAATGTTTTGATCCATATTTAATTTTTTGTTAACAGTAAGTTTTTGAAATAAAAAGGCCGTTCCACAAATGTAAAACGGCCTAAGAATTATTATGTTATTATTTCACTATTTCCTTACCCACTTTTCATAAATCTGCCTTGAAAAGCCATTTTGATCAGCGCCTGCCGCAGCATTTGTATAACCGTAATGGAAATAAAATGTTCTGGTAACAGAATCATAAGTGTTGTTATAGATAGTCTTATTAAAATCTGCATCCCCGGGCACATGACCTCCATTTGTGGGACTTGAATAATCAGCCCCGCCAGGGTTATCAGCAGTCATCAAATCGAAAGACAAAAAGCCATCAGAAGTTGCATTTACAACTTTACCATCAATCACGTCAAATTGGAATGGGGCACCTAAATCACCTACACTACCTTCGCTCCTTACAACATTGACGGTGTAAATAGATTTATTCGCTCCCAATTCCCTACCTGCCGCAGGATGAAAAAACCAGCCAGTTACTTCATAAACACCATCA
>JANLXV010000396.1:0-2186 GCA_031365305.1 Chitinophagaceae bacterium | reverse complement strand
TTCTATACCGAGTATATGTTCGGCAAACAAAGATCCCAATATAGCAAACTGGTTAAGGTTCTCAGGTTTACAATCTGCATTAATACCTGCATCCAGCAACAAACCCAGCTTCCCGTTTTCTCTTGGCATGTATGCACCAATGGTAGGCCTGCTAACGCCTTCCAGTGCTTTGATACTGAAGAGGGCTCCCACCATCATGGCACCAGTATTTCCGGCACTGATGAACGCATCAATTTTGCCGGAAGCCAGCAAATGAAAACCGGTGGCAATAGAAGACTGTTGTTTTTCTTTTAAAGCTTTGGTTGGGTGTTCATGCATTTCAATTTGCTGTTCCGCATGCACTACAGAAACTGAACCGGGAGGAATTTGATGTGATAATAACAGATCGTCAATCGCATCCTGTTTGCCGATCAAAGTAAGTTTTATAGGTATATTGTCACCTGTTTCCGATAGATACAGTGCGATTCCTTTTATTGCTTCCAGTGGGGCGTAATCGCCACCCATCATATCAAGGCCAATATTCATATTCGGTGCTGTAAATAAAAAATTCTAAGTTTCACATCCTTTACGAATGTAAAACTTAGAATGCAGTATTTGAAAAAAATATTATGCTTTCAACGGAGCTTTTTCAGCAACCACCTGTCCCTTGTAATATAATTTTCCTTCGCTTACATGGGCACGGTGACGTACATGTGTTAAACCTGTGGTCTTGTCAACCGTTAAAGTTGTTTCTGTAGCCTTGTAGTGCGTCCTTCTCTTTGCGCTGCGCTGTTGCGAATGGCGTCGTTTCGGATTTGGCATATCTCTGAATTTTTAGTTGTTAATTGTATTATGAATATTTATTTAATTGCCGTTGTTATATTGTTGCCCGATTACTTCTTTGCTTTTTTCTTAAACTTCTCTAATCCTTTCCAGATGGCATTTGCATTGTCGCCCTTTTCATTTGCCTCCAGCGCTTTCAGTTTTTCTAACACCTCTTTGTTGCATTTTGGCCCGCCAAACTCTTCTTCCGTACACATCTTTTGCATTGGTATGCTCAGGCTTACAAATTCATATATCCAGTCGTTCAAATTCAGGTGGCTTTCTGTCCGGGAAATAAAATAGATATCCGGGTCATCCTCCTGCTCATTCATTTCTTCAGGATTGTCCACCATCTTCACCACCATATTAAATTCATCCCAAAGATCTACGGCCAATGTGTTGTTGCAACGGTCACATATCACATCTGCCTTACCTCCAATCTCAAATTTCAGGAGCATAAAACTGCTTTTCTTATCAAGTTGCAGTTTGATTTTAGCGTAACAGTTGGTAAAATCTGTAACCTCCTTTTCAATAAAGAACTTGTCATCAATCTCGTAAACAAACTCATGAATCCCAGGCTTCAAACCCACAAAAGCGATCTCAAATGCCCTTCTTCTACTCATGACTTTTGGTTTAAAGGACGGCGAAGGTAGTGCTTTTCAGGCTTAAATTTATTTTTTAAAGCTAAAAATATCTAAAAATCTTGAGGCTGACGGCTTTTTAATTATTTTACATCTAACATGAGTAAGCAACTCCGGGTAACGCTGCCTTTATTATTGATCGCCGTATTGTTAATTCGTCTCTTTGCTGCAAATAAATTGCTGGTTGAAAAATATTATTCAAATGGCATTTACCCTTCGATTTCCAAAGTATTCAAATACAGCCTCGGGTGGCTGCCATTCAGCATTGGCGATATGCTGTATGGCTTATTTGGGGGATGGTTATTGTTTAAAATAATCAGGCTTTTTATTTTTCTTTTTAAAGGAAAATATAGTTGGCAGCTATTCAGGCAATCGTTGCTTAGGGTATTGATTTTATCCCTGGCGCTCTACGTTTTATTTAATGCACTTTGGGGTTTGAATTACAACCGCAAAGGTATTGCCGGCCAACTGGGTATTAACATTACAAAATATTCAAAACAGGAACTGGTAACAGTTGATTCTTTGCTGCTGGAAAAGACCAATGCAGCCAAAATGGTTTTAGTCAATAATCAAAGCCCTAAAAAATCCACAAAAAAAATTTTTGAACAGGCAATGGTTGCATACCGGAATCTTGCAAACCAATATTCGTTTTGTAGCTATCAGCGAGCCTCTATTAAATCCTCCGCCTGGGGATGGCTTGGCAACTATCTTGGATTTACCGGATATTATAATCCATTTACAGGA
>JANLXV010000389.1:0-13312 GCA_031365305.1 Chitinophagaceae bacterium | reverse complement strand
GAACAACTGGCAGATGCGAAGGCAACCATGCGGAGAGATGATATCAGGAGTAATGAAAAACCTTCTACCTTGCCACATACACTTACCTACCACTGGAGCAGCACTTCGTATGATTACTTTACACATTATATAGATGATTGCAGCAAAGCATCCCGCAAGGATATACAGGACTATGTAAAGAAATACATCATCGGCAAACCATATATTGCAGGCATGATCATTAATGCTGAAATGAACAAAACATTTCAGCCCTCTGCATTTTTTAAACCAACAAATTAATTACCCATGAAATACACAACTATGCATAGCCGGTTAATGCTTATCCTTTTATTCTCAGGATTTGCCTTACAACTTACGGCGCAAAAAAAAGACGCTTATGACCTTACTATTGATGGCGTAAAAGTTATTGTACAGCCAAGCAATAATGAGATCGTTGAAATACAAACCATCATTAAAGGCGGTGTTCAAAATTACCCGGCCAACAAAGCAGGTATTGAAAACTTAGCCATCTCTGCACTTACTGAATGCGGCACCGTAAAAGATGATAAGAACACTTTTAAAAACAAATTAGACAAAGTGAGTGCAAGGGTAGGGGGGTATACAGGTATGGACTTCGCCAGCTTTAGCATGAATTGCATTAAGATGGATTTTGAAACCGTTTGGCCTTTATATGTTGATGCCTTAACAACGCCACGCTTTGATGAGAAGGAATTTGACTGGATAAAACAGGATGCCATCAACAGCCTGAAAGCACAGGCTTCGCAGCCGGATTATGCCATTTCAAAATACGCCAAGCAGGTAGCTTTTGCCGGAAAAAATTATGCTAAAATTCCTGAGGGTACAGAGGAAACCGTGAAGGCGCTTACGGCTGCCGAAACTAAAACTTATTATGCTTCAATACTTACAAAAGCAAGGCTGGTGATTGTGGTGGTTGGCGAACTTGACCGTGCAGATCTTGAACAAAAAATAGCGGCTATGCTTAAAGCAATCCCGGCGGGTAAACCTTTTCAGTTGGCCAAGGAAAGCTATGTACCAGTGAAGACAAGTTTTGTTAGTGAGAAAAAAGATTTCGCTACCAACTATATACAGGCGGTGTCCGGCGGGCCTTTACCAGGCACAGCGGACTACAATGCTTTCACACTTGCCATGCGTATTTTTTATGATCGCAACTTTTTGGAAGTAAGAACCAACAATGGCTTGTCTTATGCGCCCTATACTTATTTTGATAATGGTTTGTCACCGTCATCGAACATTGTGGTATCTACAAAAGACCCCAATAAATATATTGGCGTTGTTACTGCCTTGATAGATAAAACGAAGAAAACCGGTTTTACAGAAGATGAGTTAAGAAACATGAAAACCTCTTACCTCACCCGTTTTTTTTCCCAGCAGGAAACCAACAGCGCACAGGCTGCCTCATTAGCAAGCAACGAAGTATTGCATAACAACTGGCGCCGGGCACTTACACTCACTAACGATCTTAAAAGTGTAAAGGTTGCTGATATTAATAGTGCGTTTAATAAATACATCACCAGGCTTACCTGGGTTTACCAGGGAAATCCTGAACAGGTAGATCCTTTGCTTTACACAGGCGCAGCGCCCAAAACAAAGTTGCCTGAATCAAAAGTAAAAGTGCCTGAAAAGAAAAATTAAAACTTTCTGATTTTATAAAGGGAATGACATGAATGTTGTTCCCTTTTTTTTATAAATAAATTTCAACGCAGCGGCGGCGGGGTACAGTACTACAGCAGGCGAATATAAAGTTGTTCTCTTTATGATAACTCCTGTCTCTAACCCAACCCTGATGGCTTAATCAGCTTATCCCTGATTGACAGATTGCTTGCAACATGTATTATAAAGCAATGCGTTTAAAAGTCTTAATTTGGTTTATTATAACATTAAACATTTTTATGAAGACTATTCTCAAAGCTTTGTTGTTTTTTCTATTGGCCTTTTACTCCTTCAACCTATTTTGCCAGGGCCATAAAAAATTACATTTTAAAGCGCTGCTGGTAGATACGCATAATGATATATTAACAACATGCCTGGATGATTCTGTTAGTTTTGATGCCGATCTAAAAGGCAAAACGCATTCAGACCTGAAACGTTTTAAAGAGGGCGGTGTTGACATACAGATATTTTCGATATGGTGTGATGGTTTAAAACAACAGCCCTTTAATTATGCCAACAGGCAAATTGATACGTTGTATGCAACCATTAGCCGACATCCAAATAACATTGTGCTGGTAAAAAATTCAGCGGAACTTAAAAAGGCTGTACAACAAAGAAAACTTGCAGCGATGATTGGTGTGGAAGGCGGTCACATGATGGAAGATGATCTTGCTAAACTCGACAGCCTTTACAAAAGAGGCGCACGTTATATGACGCTTACCTGGAATAATTCCACGCCGTGGGCTACATCTGCCCTGTTTGAAACCACTGACACCACCAATGCCCCTAAGGGCCTTACAGACTTTGGCAAACAGGTTGTACAGCGCATGAACCAACTCGGAATGATAGTAGATATTTCTCATGTAGGTGAACGCACTTTTTACGATGCTTTAGCTACAAGCACAAAACCGGTGATCGCATCTCATAGCAGCGTGTATGCCATTAACCCGGTGTATAGAAATTTAAGAGATGACCAGATAAAAGCTGTGGCAAAAAACGGCGGCGTAATACATGTTAACTTTTTTTCCGGGTTTTTAGACAGCAACTATTTTAAGAAGAGCAAGTTGTTTGATGACAGGCATAAGGCTGAAATGGATTCCCTGTTGCAGGTAAATCCTGAAACATATTTTGCACACGCCTGGTTATTTAAAAAATATACCGCTGAAGTAGAAGATATGAAGCCGCCTTTATCGCTGTTGATTGATCATATTGATTACCTGGTAAAGCTCGCCGGCATAGATCATGTTGGCTTAGGCTCTGATTTCGATGGCATTCCTTCTGCACCAAAAGAATTGTTTGATGTAACAACCTACCCATTAATTACCGAAGCTTTACTACAACGAGGCTATTCAAAAAAAACGGTAAAAAAAATACTTGGTTTAAATTTTTTGAGAGTGCTTAAAGCGAATGAACATCAGTGAGTGGCGGGTAATTAGTGCTTAGTAGGAAAGTGAAAATGGTTTATTTTTCTATTAACGACTTATCATTACAATTCACAACTCAAGTATTCACAATTCACAATTGAACTGGTTTTATTAATTCTTTTCTTTCATCAGGCTCTTAATCACATGGCTCCCAACTTCAACTGTTTTACTGGCAACGCCACCCAGCCATCTTGCATGATGCGATGGATTTTTTTGTATGCTTTGTAAAATATCTGTAACCAAACGTGAACTGTCTTTTCGTTTTTTATCCCAGTAGGCCGGCCCTTTCAAAATACCATTGAAGGTATTACCGCCAATATGCACACCGCTCTGGATAATAGATTTTAAAATAAAAGAAGGCGTAAGGGCACGGTAAGATGGATGCGTGCCTTCGAAAATACCGGCAATAATATCTGCATAAGCTTTATCCGTTTTAGCCCGTTCAATAAGCACAGCCATAATTTCCATCCATACAGGTTTGAAAGTTTTATTTCGCCCAAATTGAATGAGCAGGTTTGATAAGGCAAAATCATACGCCAGCTCTTTTCGTATTTTTTGGGTATACACCTTCATAGCCTCAGATGAATAATCGTTGCCCGCAATACACGGCAAGATACTTTCCGCTGCCCATCTGGCACTAAGCAAAGCATACTGTATGCCATCTCCACTTAACGGATTGATCAGCCCTGCTGCATCACCGATCAACAGCATGCGCTTTGAAGAAATTATATTTTTTGGATTATAAAAAGTCAGCGGCCAGCCGCATATCTTTCCTTTGATTTTCCCATTTCCTATTCTTGCTGCAATATCCTTATTAGAATTAATGTGTTTGGTTAAGAGCGCTTTTACATGCTGGTCACTTTTAGGCAAAGTTTTTGAAACCATAGCCAGGCCTATGTTTGCGTTATGTTCTCCTATAGGGAACATCCAGTAAATGCCGGGGAAATTCTCTCCGGAAAAATAAATATCTACCCTGTCCGGAGGGCCGTTAACACCTTCATAGTAAGCCCGCAACCCCAGCAACTGGTATTCATCAATTGCTTTATAACCATTAAATAATCTTGCAACTGTTGAATTGCTGCCGTCTGCACCAACAATCATTTTTGCTTTAATTGTTATGGTGTGATTGCCCTGTTTTAATTCAGCAGTAACGAGATTTTCTTCTATACTGTAATTGCAAAGACGGGTGTTTTCATAATACATAGCGCCTGCTTTTTTAGCGGCGAGATATATCCAGTTATCTAATTGTATCCTTGGGATTATTCTTGCATGAAAAGGTAAATGCTCAGGCTTAGAAAGATCTATCATTACTTGCTGATCTTCTATAAACAACCCTACTTTATTTATTTCATTTAGTGTACTGAACTGTTCTAAATCAGTAATGCCAATCTTTTGTAATTCAGCAAGAGCAATCGGGCTAACGCCATCACCACAAATTTTATCACGTGGAAATATCTGCGCCTCGATAACAATTACTTTAATGTTTTGCCGTGCCAGATAAAAAGCCAGTGCACTCCCTGCCGGCCCGCCGCCTGCGATCAATACATCGCAATCATATTTATGTATGGGCTGAATAGTTATCATAATCAAACGTCAATTGTCATTGGTCATTAGGTCATTAGGTCATTGGTCATTAGTGAAGGCATGTTCAATTTTTTAATTTTTACTTTTTCAATTTTACTTTTTCACTGTTCACTCAATACTCCCTGTTAATCATATAAATAATAAGGTTCTCAATAAATTTTTTGTCTTTGGATTCCGGTAATTTTGAGAAGATGGTATAAAATTCTTTCAACGCTGCGCCTGCCATATATTTCGCTATGCTTCTTGCATAATCAATGCTGTGGTATTTTTTCATTAGTTGCAGCATCCACAAGGCCATGTCTTCTTTACCATCCATGTGTGTTGCAGAAAGAAATTTTTTGATCTTCCTGTGTTCGCCAGTTGTACATTTTTGCAAGAGGTGGATAAGCATCAATGTTCGTTTCCCTTCAATAATATCACCGCCAATTTCTTTACCATATTTCTTTTCTTCAGCAATTAAATTAAGTATGTCATCCTGTATCTGGAAAGCGGTGCCCATAAAATACCCAAACCGGTTAAACTGCTCCGGGTCAGCTTTGCCATTACTGCCTATTATTGCCCCTACTCTTATAGGATGTATAGAAGTGTACCAACAGGTTTTTTTCAAGATCATTTTCAGGTAATCAGCTTCATCAAGATTACATACATTATCTTTTCGCCAGCCTAATTCTATAGCCTGCCCCTCTACAGATTCTGTAACCATGTGTTGTATTTCGTTAAACACCTTAAGCGTTAAAGAGGGGCCAAGTATGCCTTTATTCATCATCAATGGTTTTAAGCTTAAGGCATTCATGGCATCGCCCACGTTTATAGCAATAGCTGTATTGTTATATTGATGCATAGTCGGTTTGTTTCGCCGCATATAGCTATCGTCTTCAATATCATCATGTATTAAAAAAGCATTATGAAATAATTCAAAGGCCGTTGCGGAATTGATCACCCGTTCAAGGCTGCCACCAAAGGCTTTACAGGCCGCAATGCAAAGTCCCGGTCTGAAACCTTTACCGCCCCTGTTGGGATAATCGGCCACCAGGTTATATAAATATTTCCTCGGTTCTTTATCAGGAATAAAATGAGCAATGCCGCGCAGCGCATACTGCGAATATTCAGAAAGCATGGACTTCATAATTGATTCAGACATGCTAAAAAATTATACAACATCAATAGAAATTATTGTTCGAAGCTTAGCATCAGTATTATCCTGGAAAAAGCCTGAATAAGTGCCGGGCTTACAGTTTGCAGGTATGGCAATTTTTATCATGACTTCTTTTTTTTCTGCCGGCGGCAACACCAGTGAAGCGGGTTCCACGGTAATATGCCTCGCTGAAATTTTCTGCGACTTCTGCCCTGTTAAATCTGTTTTATTAAGTTCAACTGTTATGAATTGCACCGGGCTATCATTTGTAAGCAGGATCGGTATTTCCGCCATGCTACCGGGCTTGCAGCTATGATCGCTTTTTACAACCTGTACACCGGGAGAAGACTTCATAACGCCATCATGGTTACCATTTTTAGTGGTTTGCGACAGGCTGGTAAAATGATTCGTCAATGCAGTGATAGCATCAAGAAAAATATCTACTGCATCATGTGTATCCCGCCGTATACGGCTCATCAATTCTTCAGGATCATTGCTTCGGACGGCCTCAACATTGATCACTTTTTTTTCAAGCTTTTTAGCCGCAACAATTCCTGCCGCTATTTCCTCTTCTAAAACATCAACAGCCGTTTTAAGAATCCGTTGTGCATCGCCAATTACCTTATTAGGTGTAATATTTTTGATCCATTCAGACGCAGCACCTTTGCTGCGTCGCTTTTCTTTTGAGCCATTGTCTGAAGCAGATCTCATATTATTTTACAGTATCGTTGGGTGAAGTGACAGTAAGGAACAGGCTAAAATAAATATGCTCAAATCCTTCAGCCTGTATGTTGCTTAAATACAGGCCTGGCGTAGCATCTGTGGGTATATGTATTGACATATTGATTTTTTGAGGCGAGCCGGGCTTTACGGTAAATGACTGCGGTTCAAACAAAGTTTCAAAAGTGGCTTTGATTGAAGTATCTGTTTGAAGGATATATTCTGTTTGTTTAAGATTGCATAGTACAGGTTCTTTTTTATCACTATCTAATAAAAACTGTGCAGATGCATCAGACCCCGCCACACCGGAAACATTGAGGATAAAAGCTGGCTGGCTTTCGGTTGTCGCCGGCTCCACTCCTGCATTACCTGCATCCTGATTAAATCGTTTTGTAATAGCGGTGCCAAGGTCTACCAAATTAGAGGCATGTTGTATATTAAGTTTTACAAAGAGGCTCACTGCATCTTTAAACAAGTCTTTTTGATTAGAAAACAACTGTTCTCCTGATACCTTTGATGAACTTAAACGCTTAACAAATTTGGCGCTCTCTTTAAGAAACAACTTATTGGCATCGGTTGTTTTTTTAAAAAGATGTTCAAGATCCTCTGAGATGGATGTTCTTTCACTCATTGTACATGCAATTAGTATAACGTTATAAATCTATCCGTTTACCCTGTTCTCATTTTTGGGCTCGCAATAAAAATGGCTTTGCCAGCTTTGCCAGCGGAGCTTATATTTTTTTTCATCCAATGGCGTAGCAACAGGCACAGCATTGTTGCCATCAACTTTTAGGGTAAAGCAAATATTCTGGTTGATGTCTTTTTCTAGAATAACAATTTCTGCATTGTACGTGCTGCCATTGGCAAACTGTAACAGATCTATCGTCATTAATACCAATTCGCTTTGGCCGGGTTCAAGTGTAACCTGGTTTTTATTGAGTGTCGGTTGAGCTGGCGCCATGCTGCCGTCAATATGTTTTAAATCTCTTACGCCAACACGATATGTTTTTTGCGTGTTGCAACTATTTCTCACCATGAAGGGCACAACAATACGTTCCCCGGCAGATGCTGTTCGTGCAATTTGTAAAATACAATGTGGCGGACACTCATGCTTTGGCGGACAACAATCATGATCATTTTTTTTGCGTAAGGGTAATGTAAATGTTCCGAGACCCATGCCACTCACCACCTTACTCATGTCGCTTAAATTTTTTGTTGCACTTTCAATGGTTGTTTTAAAAGTACCCATTGAAATATCTGCAAGCTTTTTAATACCATCTGTTACATCATTTATTTTGTTTTCCATGTTTATTGATTTACAGGTGAAATATTAATGTGATTTGATGTTGTAGGAAAGTGTTTTATTCCAGAGCCTGACTGAGCCGAAATAGTCTTTAGAGGCATCTACATTTTTAGGGAGCGTAAGTGTTACATGCAATTGTATGCTTTCGCCCGGTTCAAGTGTTCTGCCGCTTTCTTCAAATTTTATATTTGCCCAGCCCGCCATTTCTTTGTGTATATTTTTAGTAAGCTCATCCATCATGGCATTAAAGCCTTCCCCGCCTTTTTCCCGCATGGCAAAAGAGGCCGCCCGGCAAATAAAATTTTCGTCAAACGTATTTACATGTTTTACATCGGGAATTTTAAAAGGTACATTGCCATAGTTTGTAAACGATAGTTGGGCATAATATGATTCGCCGGGAATCACGCCTGTAAAATGGATGGATAAAGGATGTACCAGGATATCAATGTTTGGCTGAACAATCATTTTCAATTTCTTCTGCTCACCACCAACATGAATAATACTTTCATACTCACCCGGTGGTGTATTGCGTGGAAGCTGGTGCCTGATTCTGTGCACTCTTTCTTCACCGCCGCCAATAGAAGCAGTAAACTTAAGGCTGGCGGGCATTTGAGGCAACCGTTTTCCTTCTTCAGGATGCGACAGGGGCAGATCCCTGATGAACAGAGCTTCCTCATTGGTATTCTTTAAAAAAATTTGACCTCGTAAATGAGCAGGCGGACCATTCATTACAATGTCTTCATCCCCCACATTAAGCTTCTCGTGAAAAGCATTGGCTGTTACGGTTATCATTATAAAAGATTGAGATGGTTAGGAAATTGCAATCACATTGGGCCGGCTATGTCCGGGTTATCGGTTCTCTCAGGAAAAGGCCGTGTGTCAGGCTCGCAACAGTCATCTTCACATCTTTCGGCAGCATTCGGAATATATGGTTCGGTTATTACCTGCGCTTCCCCGTTGATGCAGATGCTAAAAAACTCCTGGCCTAATACTTTAAAGCAAATCTGAGAGTAATTGGGTATATGCACTCTTACTTTCATCATATCCTTTATATCCTGTAAAGTGAAGCGGGGCAAATTCAAAATTTCAATTTTTGAATCCGTTGCAACAGGTTTGTTCGGGTCGCCAATCAGCAGCGTTGCAATCGGCTGGGCCGGATCACCGGTCAGCTTCGCAGAATTGGTAGTGGATATACCACCTGCCAGCGTAAGCGTTCCGCCAAGTGTTGTATTAAGATTACCATCAAGCTTGGTATCTACGCTGATACCTTCATGCAAATTGATATCATATTCTGTAGGAATGGATGGGGAGCCCATAAGATTTATTTTTGGAGGTTATAAATTTAAGTTACTTCAATTTTATTAAAACCGGAATGGTTATTTATGAACGGGTAGTTTTACTTTATTTTGAATAGCAAAAAATATCAATCGTGGATGATGAGCCACGGCGGTCATTCATTTAAAATATTAAAATATGATCAGCGTAAGAGTATATGGCATATTAATTAATGAAGACAGGCAGGTATTGGTTAGCGATGAATTTATAAGAGGGAATTATTATACAAAATTTCCCGGTGGCGGGCTGGAAGAAGGTGAAGGCACGAGAGATTGCCTGGCAAGAGAATTTAAAGAAGAAATGAGTTTATCTGTCGAAGTACTTGAACATATTTATACGACAGATTTTTACCAGGTGAGTGCCTTCAATACTGATCACCAAATCCTTTCCATTTATTACTATGCTAAAGCCTTGGAGCCAATATCAGCACCTCTTCGTGATAAAATTTTTGATTTTGATGATGAGCAATTAAAAATATATGCCACTGCCGGCGAAATAGAAACTTTCAGATTTATAAACTGGGCTGATTTTTCTTCTGCTGCCATAACATTACCTATTGATAAAATAGTGGCTGACATGGTTAAAGGCGATCCGCTTTATCCTGCAAAACCTGTGGTAACCGTGCCCTGAACATCTTCAATGCTTTTACCCATGGCAATCATTTTCATTTTATGAGCGGTTTCTTCGCCAACATATTTTGCAATCCTCTTTTCAATAAAATAAATAACCGGCGTTAGAATAATAGCCATGCAAAATTTATAAGTATAGTTCACCAGGCATATTGCCAGCACCAATTGCCACGTCCATCCCTTTCCAATTTTAAAGGCAATAAATAATACAATGAAACTATCAACCAGTTGCGATACCATTGTTGACCCGGTTGCCCTGAGCCAAATTCGTTTTTCGCCTGTCACTCTTTTTATACGGTGAAAAATGGTAACGTCTACAATCTGGCTTACCAAAAATGCTGTAAGACTGCCGAGAATGATCCACATGCCCTGCCCGAAAATTGCGGAGAAAGCAGCCGGCATATTTGCTATGCCTATGTTTACACCACTGGTAATCCAAAAATCGGCAGGCGGAATTTTTATGGCTGTATAAAACATGATAAAGGCATAGGTGATGAGGATAACCGCCGTATAAGAAATTCGCCGTACAGCCTTTGGGCCATAATATTCATTTACAATATCCGTCATCACAAACTCAAGTGGCCATAGCAATACGCCGCAGGTCAGGTTAAAAGATAAGCCCTGCTGGCCAAGCAATGTAAAGCTGGATGGTGTAAGCCCAAAGAGTTTTTCCAATGAAAATATTTTACCGCCAATGCATTCTGCAATTAAAGCATTGGCCACAAAAAAAGCTGTGATAAATAGAAAGATCTTCGTGGGCCTGTCTTTTAAAATGTCTGTTGTCATGTATTGTGTTGAAATAAATTAAGAGAAATAAAACAATTGCCAGGCAAGAAAGATAAAATTTATCACGGCCAGGCGCCGCGGAATCATGTAAGATCTTTTAGTAAGATATAAGATAAGGTAAACAAGGTGCATCATCATATTTATGATGATTGCCGTAAAGCCTAAAATGATCACCAGCTCTTTGATATAAGGCATACTGATAAGTTCACCACTTTTACCTGCGGTATTTTTCTGCACTTCCATCCACCGGAAAAAAATAAACAGCACAAAAGCAATATTGCATATCAATGTAAATTTTGAAAGAAAAGCCACCACTCTCATAATAGGAAAAACATTAAAATTAATACAGCCGCAGGAAGTAAAAATGCAAAAGTAAAATGTGAGATTTTACAGAAACAATTATTAAGTCATGATGTTTGAAAACAGAATTTGAAAACAAATATAATTTTTCAGGATGGAGAGACCTTTACATTTTTACTTTTTACTTTTTCATTTTACTTTTAAAATAACATTAATTTGTTCACTAAAGTGCTGCCCTATGGCAAATGTTCTCAGCCTCGTACCCTACAATATATTTCCTGCTGTTACCGGCGGCCAAAAAAACATAGCGCTATTTAACCAGTATCTTTCACCACATCATCAGCTAACCTGTGTAACGGTACATAGCAATACCACACCCGTTGCTGATTATGAAATATTACAAATATTATCGCCATCTGTTGTACGATATATTAATGTACTTTATTTTTTCACGATAAGGTCCCTCATCAGGCAAAAGAAGATCAGCCATCTTATTATTGAACATCCTTATTATGGCTGGCTGGGCATTTTGCTGCAACAGTTCTGTGGCGTAAAGCTCATCGTTCATTCTCATAACATCGAGGCCATTCGATTTAAAGAGCTTGGCAAATGGTGGTGGCCTTTTCTGGAGATCTATGAAAAGTTTATACATAAAATGGCGGACCAGTCACTTTGTATCACCACCGAAGACAGGGATCACCTGGTAAAAGTTTACGACGTAAAAGCGTTCAGAACTTCTATCATTACTTATGGCATTCATTTATCAGCGGCTCCATCGCAGGAAGAAAGATTAGCAGCAAAAAATACTTTTTTAAAAACACATCATATTCCTGCGGACGCTACATTGTTCTTATTCAACGGCGCTTATAATTATAGCCCTAATGTGCAAGCGCTTCACATTATTCTTAATCACATCAATCCAAAGTTCCGGTTACTGAATTCAAACTATCGCATCATTATTTGTGGCAAGGATCTGCCACCCACATTAAATGATTTAAAAGCATACACAGGCAACAATATTTTATATGTGGGTTTTGTACTTGATATACACCTTCTACTTAAAGCCTGCGATGTATTTATAAATCCCATACTCAGCGGCGGCGGTATAAAAACAAAATTAGTTGAAGCTTTAGGTTATGGGATGTCGGCAGTCTCAACAAAAAAAGGAGCAACGGGTATAGATGCCAATATTTGCAATGGTAAGTTATTGATCAACACAACCGATAAATGGCAAAGCTTTGCCGAATTAATGTTGACTGCCACTCTAATAGAAGGAACAGTTGATAAAAGTTACTTTGAACAATTTTACTGGGGAAATATTGGAGCGAAGGCAGGGTCAATCATCAGCGCAATGTAAAAAAAATCTACGCAAATAAAGTAAATGACATTAGCTAAGTGCTAATATTAATTGTTTCAGGGTCTCTTCTATTATCCCAGATTAAAAGGATATAAATGTGAGCATCATCTTCATTGTAGAATATAATATAATTCCTGACCGGTTTAATTCTTACAACTTCAATACTTGAAGCATGGCCAAGTTTTGGATACATAGCAATAATAGCTACCGCTTTTCTAAAAAAAACATTTAATTTTTTTGAATAAGCATTTGCCTTATTACATAATCGCCAGTATTGAAGAATTCCAATCCGGTCCTGTTGGGCTCTCTGCGTCCAGACTATTTGTTTAGCCATTCATCCGTTTCTTTATCGGCTTGCTCGTTACTAAGAGTTTGTTGGTTTTTAATTTGCTCCACTGCTTCATCAATTCTTTCTCTTTGAACATTGTTTACCTGAAAGATGCTTTCAGATTCAGATAATTCAAAAAGTGTTGACACTTCCTGAAGCAGAAGAGTGTCTTTAGTTTCTTTGATCTTATTGATTAGCTGTTCCCGAATGTCCTGGGTTGACATATTGTTCTTTTCATCAAAGATAAATATTATTATCAGAGCTATATAATCACCTGCTTTTACCCTTCAACATTGGCACAAAAGAAAAATTATGAAAGTTCTCTTCTGCAATGCCTTCTTCATTTTTAGTGATGCGCATCATCTGTTGTATATCATCGCCGGTATTTAAGGGCAATACCATTACACCACCTAACTTTAATTGTGCCAGCAGCTTAGGCGGAATTTCAGGCGCTGCTGCAGTAATTAATATTTTATCAAAAGGCGCATAAGTAGGCAAGCCTTCAAAGCCATCCCCATAAAAAAACTTAATGTTAGAATACCTGCTTTTGAAAACATAATCTTTATTAAGATCGAATAATTTTCTTTGCCTTTCAATGGTGTACACATGAGCTTTCATCTCGGCCAAAACCGTTGACTGGTAAGCGCTGCCGGTACCAATCTCTAATATTTTTTCGTAGGGTTTTATTTTTAATAAAGCCGTTTTTGCAATGCATGAACTGGTTGCCACTGGCACTACCG
>JANLXV010000377.1:0-1907 GCA_031365305.1 Chitinophagaceae bacterium | reverse complement strand
GGGCCTCATTTTAAAAATAGACGGCAGTCTTTACACTGTTATTGAATTTGGTCAAAATAAAACAGCAAGAGCTGCGGCAAAAGTTTGGGCAAAACTTAAAGGTGTTGATAATAACAGAACTATTGAACAAACCTGGAACAGCGGAGAAACCATTTTCCCCGTTAGAGTAGAAAAAAAGACTTACCAGTTTTTATATAAAGATGATACCGGTTATAGTTTTATGGATACAGAAAACTACGAACAGATAACCGTTGCACCGGAAATGGTGGATGCACCGCAATTTTTAAAAGACGGGCAGGAAGTTTCTGTGTTGATTAATGGCGAAACAGACCAGCCTATGGGCGTGGAATTGCCTGATAAAATTGTATTGTTGGTTACCTATAGCGAACCAGGAATGAAGGGCGACACAGCCACAAGAACTTTAAAACCGGCCACGGTTGAAACGGGTGCTACAGTTAATGTTCCTCTTTTTGTGAATGAGGGCGAACACATCCGCATTAATACCAAAACCGGTGAATATGTCGAAAGGGTAAAAGAGTAGATTTTATCAAAAACATCCTATATTTCCACAGTTTTTAACGATTTGCGAGGCTAAAACGTAGGTTTTTCTATTATTTTTAGATAAGTCTATTTTGTGTAATCATTCACTACCTTAGCTTCCTTTTTTAATTTAACCATTTTAATTTACTGTATGGATATTAAACAAATTCAGGAGCTGGTTAAGCTAATTAATAAGAGTAATATAGGTGAGTTAAGTATTGAAGAAAATGGATTAAAAATAACAATAAAACAAAAAAAAGAAGCAGTTCAAAACACTATAGTCAGCGCCATGCCGCAACAATCTGCTCCAATGCAGGCACCTGCAAAATTAGAGGCACCAAAGGCAGTTGAGCCTGAAGCAAAAGAAGATAATTATCTCACCATTAAAAGCCCGATGATCGGCACTTTTTATCGGCAACCCAGCCCTGGTAAGCCCATTTTTGTAAATGTTGGCGATGAGGTTACTACCGGCACTGTAGTTTGCATTATTGAAGCCATGAAACTTTTTAATGAAATTGAAAGCGAAGTATCAGGAAGAATTGTAAAAATTTTGGTTGAAGATGCGTCGCCTGTAGAATTTGACCAACCATTATTTCTTGTAGATCCCTCTTAAGCCGGCATTATCTCCGGGCACCGCACATCTCTCAATTAAAATTAGTATTTATGATGTTTAAGAAAATACTTATTGCCAACCGTGGAGAAATTGCTCTCCGTATCATCCGCACCTGTAAAGAAATGGGCATCCGCACGGTGGCCGTTTATTCAACTGCTGATAAAGATAGTTTGCATGTACGTTTTGCAGATGAAGCTGTATGTATTGGCAAGCCTGCCGGCGCTGATAGTTATTTAAACATGCCAAGTATCATGGCAGCGGCTGAAATTACCAATGCTGATGCTATTCATCCAGGCTATGGATTTCTCGCAGAAAATTCAAAATTTGCCCAGATATGCTTTGATCATAAAATAAAATTCATTGGTCCAACGCCTGAGATGATCAATGCCATGGGAGATAAGATCACGGCTAAAGAAACGATGATCAAAGCCGGTGTGCCGGTTGTTCCCGGTGGTGGAAATTTGCTGGAAAGTGTGGACGAAGCCAAAGAGGTAGCAAAAGAAATCGGCTACCCGGTTATTTTAAAAGCCACCGCAGGCGGAGGAGGTAAAGGAATGCGTGTGGTTTGGCAGGAAGAAGACATAGAAAAAGCTTTTGATAATGCCAAAGTTGAGGCAGCGGCATCGTTTAAAAACGATGGCATTTACATGGAAAAATTTGTGGAAGAACCACGCCATATAGAAATACAAATAGCAGGAGACCAGTTTGGAAATGTTTGTCATTTAAGTGAAAGAGATTGTTCAATTCAAAGACG
>JANLXV010000372.1:0-2220 GCA_031365305.1 Chitinophagaceae bacterium | reverse complement strand
CTTTCATCTTTATGATATTTATCGGCTTCTTTCTTGATCATCGCATTTTTCAAATACCTGCTGCGGCCAGCATCACCATTTTTTTTGCTTTGATGATAGCTGTTATTGGTGCGCTTACTTATTTTTTACAAACGTGGAGCATTTTGTTTTTGCTACTCATATATATTGGCCTGGATGTATTATACAGGTATGATATTATTGATCCACGCAATAAAGCTTATGGTTTAAATTACGATAACAAAACTGCACGGCCGGTTTATGACAAGCTTACATTGCAAAGCCTGTGCAATCCTCAAAAACTATTGGCTGATGAACAGTTAATGCTTGAGGTATTAAATAACTGGAAGAAGCGGCAGAAGATTGAAAAGCCCGTGATTGTATTTATGAATTTTAGTGGTGGCGGTGTAAGAAGCGCCAGCTTTGCTATGAACACCTTGCAACAATTAGACAGTATAACACAGGGCAATCTTTTGCGGCAAACATTTTTAATGAGTGGCGCTTCAGGCGGCATGTTATCAGCAACGTATTTCAGGGAGTTATATCGCATGAGAAATGCTGACAGCAATATGAACCTGCAGCAAAATAAATATCATGATCTTATTTCAGGTGATCTGCTTAACCCGATTTTTTCTTCCATGATAGCACGGGATCTTTTTGCACCTGCACAAAAATTTTCTATCGGCAATCATAAATATGTAAAGGACAGGGGCTATGCTTTTGAACAAAAATTTAATGCCAATACTGAAGGCATTCTTGACAAAAGTGTTGGCAGTTACTACAACGATGAGCATGCTGCAAACATTCCTTTAATCATTTATAACTCAGTGATAACACGGGATGGCAGAAAGCTGATGATCAGTTCTCACCCTTTAAGTTTTTTAATGCACCCGAAATATTATGGTGCAGATAGTATAGCACCTTCGCCTGATGCTGTTGATTTTGGCACATTGTTTAATAAGCTTGAACCGGGAAATATAAGAGTACTCACAGCACTGAGAATGAATGCCACATTTCCTTATATATTGCCTAACGTGTGGCTGCCTTCTAAACCAGTAATTGATGTAATGGATGCAGGCCTGCGTGATAACTTCGGGCAGGAAACCTGCCTTAGATTTATTAATGTTTTTAAGCAATGGATAAAAGACAATACGGGTGGGGTGGTTATCATTCAATGCCGTGACCGTGAAAGAGGCGGTTGGGAAAAACCTTTTGAGTCAACGGACATCAGTGGCATATTAACCAAGCCTGGCACCATTCTGCAATACAATTGGTATAAGTTCCAGGATTATGCACAAGACGACCAGGTAGCCTATGCCGGGGCATTCTTAGACAGCAATTTTCACCGTATCACTTTTCAGTATGTTCCTGAAGTAGTAGAAAAAGGCGTTACCTTAAATTTCCACTTAACGGCCAGTGAAAAGAAAGAAGTGATTGCTTCGATGAAGAGGGAAAATAATGTGAAGGCCTTTGAAGAAGTAAAACAATTTTTAAAATGAGCCGGAAGGTTGTAAAAGCTTGATGGCTTTTGGTAAGATTTTCACTTTAAATTTTTCATTGGTAGAAACCGGTTCACCATCAATATGCAAAGGCGCAAGGCCTGGGTTGTGCAATACTAAGTGATCGGTTTGAAAATAAATAATCTCATTCTCAAGAAAAGGATCAACATGCGCCGGTGATAACCTGCCATAACTCACTTGCTGGAGTACGGCCCAAACCAGCTTTACCTTATTCATTTTTTTACAGATGACAATATCCAGCAAACCGTCATCCAGCCTGGCTTTAGGGGCAATAGTAAAGTTGTTTCCGAACTGGTTACTGTTCGCTATACTTATAAAAAAAGCATCTGTCGTAAATGTTTTCCCGTTAGCTGTAACAGAAAACGTATAAGGCAAAGCGCTTACAAAGTTTTTGAGAGACTGCTTTACATAAGTGGCAAGGCCGCGTTTTTTTTCTTTTGCAAAATCATGCGCCACCTGCGCATCGAAACCTACTCCACAAAGCATACAGCTAAATTGGTCATTAATATAAAATGCATCAATCAGGGAAGATTTACCATCGAATATAATATCCAGCGCTGCATGTACATCGAGAGGAATTTTGGCTGAGAAAGCAAGCCCGTTTCCTGAACCTAATGGCACTATCCCAATCTTTACCATAACGCCCAACAGAGCTTCTGTTATTTGATTCGCCGTACCATCACCGCCACAAATAATTACATCT
>JANLXV010000349.1:0-7616 GCA_031365305.1 Chitinophagaceae bacterium | reverse complement strand
GATATGGAAATTAGTAAAACCGTAAAAAATGCGACTGTTTGCGGATTGAGTCGTGCCGTGTATAATGACATTGAAACTGCTGCGCAGGCTCTCAGGTTTGCTAAGCGAAAAAGAATACATACCGGCATAGGTACTTCAGATTATCATATCAAGTCTAAATTTAATTCAAACAGGGAAGATATTTTACAGCGTGCCATACAATGTGTTACCTGGGCCAGAAGTTTTGTTGATGATGTTGAATTTTATGCTGAAGATGCCGGCAGAACAGATAATGATTATTTGGCAAGAGTGATTGAGGCCGTTATTAAAGCCGGTGCTACCGTTGTAAATATTCCTGATACTACCGGTTATTGTCTTCCATCGCAATACGGCGATAAGATTGCTTTCCTGATAAATAATGTTCCAAATATTGATAAGGCAAGAATTTCCTGTCATTGCCATAATGATCTTGGTTTAGCAACTGCCAATTCAATTGCCGGTGTTATATGCGGTGCAAGGCAAATTGAATGTACTATAAACGGTTTGGGCGAAAGAGCAGGCAACACAGCGCTTGAAGAGGTTACCATGGTTATTAAGCAACACAGCTACCTGGGTTACTATACGGGCATTAATACTCAAAAGCTTAATCCTATGAGCAGGCTAGTTTCAGAAACCATGCGTATGCCTGTTCAACCTAATAAGGCTATCGTTGGCAGCAATGCCTTTTCACATTCTTCAGGCATTCACCAGGATGGATTTTTAAAAGATGCACAGACTTATGAAACCATTAATCCGGACGATGTGGGCGCCGATGGTTCAAAAATAGTATTAACTGCAAGAAGCGGCAGAAGTGCTTTGGCGCATCGCTTTCAAAAGTTGGGATACAATTATACCAAGAGTGATATTGATGTGTTGTATTCTCAGTTTTTAAAAGTTGCCGATAGCAAGAAGGAAGTTGTGGAAGAAGATCTGAATAATATGGCTGCAAATTATAAACCCGTAATGGAAAGTATATAATGGGTAAAACACTATTTGATAAAATATGGGATAAACACGTTGTTCAATCTATTGAAGATGGACCGTCCATATTATATATAGATAAACATTTCATCCATGAAGTAACTAGCCCGCAGGCTTTTAAAGGCTTGGAAAATCGTGGCTTAAAAGTTCTCCGGCCAAAACAGGTTGTTGCTACAGTTGATCATAATGTGCCTACCATTGATCAGCATCTTCCCATAAAAGATGAACTATCAAGGATACAGGTGCAAATGCTTAAAGAAAATTGTGAGAATCATCGTATAGAGTTCTATGGTTTAAATCATCCTTACCAGGGTATTGTGCATGTGATCGGTCCTGAGCTTGGTATTACGCAACCGGGTATGACTATTGTTTGTGGCGATAGTCATACCTCAACACATGGTGCTTTCGGTGCCGTTGCTTTTGGTATTGGTACGAGTGAAGTTGAAATGGTTATGGCCTCGCAATGCGTGTTGCAAACCAAACCAATGGCGATGCGGATAAATATTGAAGGCGAATTAAACGACTCTATTGTCAGCAAGGATATTATTCTTTATATCATCTCTAAATTAACCACTGGCGGTGCAACAGGTTATTTTGTTGAGTACGCAGGATCTTCAATTCGTTCTCTTAGCATGGAAGCCCGCATGACTATATGCAACATGAGTATTGAAATGGGTGCACGTGGTGGCATGATTGCACCTGATGAAACGACTTTTGAATATATGAAAGGCCGTGAATTTGCACCTGCCGGGGCTGAATGGGATAAAAAGTTAGCTGAGTGGAAAATGCTTTACAGTGATGCGGATGCTGTTTTTGATAAAGAGATCAATATTAATGCTGGTGATATTGAACCAATGATCACTTATGGTACTAATCCTGGCTTAGGCATCAGTATTAAAGGTCAGATCCCTATTACTGAAACCATAGCAGATGAAGGCGAAAGAAACAATATTGAAAAAGCCCTGGCTTATATGGGACTTAATAGCGGTCAGAAATTAATTGGTATGCCTGTGCAACATGTTTTTATCGGTAGTTGTACAAATAGCCGTATTGAAGACCTGCGTTTAGTAGCTTCTGTTATTAATGGCCGTAAAAAAAATGAGAATGTACATGTGATGATCGTGCCCGGCTCCCGGCAAGTAGCAGATCAGGTTAGAGAAGAAGGCCTGGATAAAATTTTTGAAGCAGCAGGTTTTGAAATAAGACAAGCAGGTTGCAGCGCATGTCTCGGCATGAACGAAGATAAAATACCTGCGGGTGAATATTGCATCAGCACAAGCAACAGAAATTATGAAGGCAGGCAGGGTGCTGGTGCAAGAACACTTTTGGCGAGTCCGTTAACCGCAGCAGCAGCCGCTATCACTGGTGTGATTACTGACATCAGGGAACTGGAACTCTTACATCAAAATTAATTGAGCACTTAATAAATAAATGAAAGCAGTCAAAACCATACAGAGCACATTTGTTCCGTTGCCTATCGAAAATGTGGATACAGACCAGATCATCCCTGCACGGTTTTTAAAAGGCATTACAAAAGATGGTTTTGGTGAAAATTTATTCAGAGACTGGAGATATAATAAAGCTGATGAACCCAAACGGGATTTTGTAATGAATAACCCGATGTACAAAGGAAGCATCCTGGTGGCAGGTAAAAATTTTGGTTGCGGTTCATCAAGGGAACATGCGGCCTGGGCTATACAGGGTGCTGGGTTTGATGCCGTAGTGTCCAGTTTTTTTGCAGATATCTTTAAGAATAATGCCTTAAATAATGGTTTGTTACCTGTGCAGGTTAGTGTTGAGTTTTTAGATAAAATCTTTCAACAACCGGCTGAAAGTACAATCACTATTGATCTGCCTTCGCAACAAATTACCATTGACCAAACAGGTGAAAGCGAAACGTTTTATGTTTCTAATTATAAAAAGACCTGCCTGCTTAATGGCTATGATGATATCACTTACCTCTTAAGCATGAAAGATAAAATTGAGCAATACGAAAAGGCTCAGCTTGCATCTTAAAACAACACAGGAAACCAGTTAAACAGTTTATGAAAAAAAATATTGCAGTCATACTTGGTGATGGAATTGGGCCGGAAGTAACGCATCAATCCATAAAGGTATTAGATGCTATTGCAGAGCATTTCGGTCATGAGTTTTATTACTCTTATGGGTTGATGGGCGCTGACGCCATTGATAAAACCGGCGAACCGCTGCCTGATAAAACGCTTGATATCTGCAGTAAAAGTGATGCTATTTTATTTGGAGCCATCGGGCATCCAAAATATGATAATGATCCTACTGCCAAGGTACGCCCTGAGCAAGGCTTGCTCAAGCTTCGGAAATCTTTGGGCTTGTTTGCAAACATTCGCCCGGTAAGTACTTATTCATCTCTTCATCATTTATCGCCATTAAAAAATAAGTTGCTTGAAGATGTAGATTTTGTGATTTTCAGAGAACTGACCGGCGGTATTTATTTTGGTAATAAAAAGGTGAATGAAGACCAGACATGGGCAATGGATGATTGTGCTTACAGCAAAGAAGAGATTGAGCGCATTGGACATCTTGCCTTTAAATCAGCCCAAAAAAGAAATAAAAAATTAACGCTTGTTGACAAAGCCAATGTGCTTGAAACATCAAGGCTGTGGCGCAAAGTGATACAGGACATGGCGCCTTCATATAATGATGTTACTGTCAATTATATGTTTGTTGATAATGCGGCCATGCAGATCATTTTAAATCCCAAACAATTTGACGTTGTTCTTACCGAAAATCTTTTTGGCGATATTTTAAGTGATGAGGCAAGTGTAATATCAGGTTCGCTTGGTATGTTGCCTTCAGCTTCTGTAGGCAGTGCTGTTGCTATGTTTGAGCCCATTCATGGTTCGTATCCGCAAGCTGCCGGCAAAGATATTGCAAACCCTATCGGCTCAATATTATCTGCAGCTTTAATGCTTGATCATTTTAATTTGATTGAAGAAGCTGACCTGGTAAGGCGAGCAGTTGAATGGACCGTTTCAAATGCGATGGTTACGAAGGATATTGATCCTATCAATTTTTATTTTACTTCTACCATTGGCGATCTTATTACCGATTATATCGGCGGAAGAATTCCCGGATCGGTAAATAAAGGCAATGTGGAATTACGAAAATCTACAATCATATAATGTACTATAACGCAGACACCATATTATTTCTCAACGGCGAATTTGTAAAAGCTTCTGAAGCAAAAATTGATCTGTACAGCCAGTCATTGCATTATGGCTATTCCGTGTTTGAAGGTATTCGTTCATACAAAACAGTGAATGGCGAAACAGCCATTTTTAAATCTGAGCAACATTATAACAGGTTGATAAATTCAGCAAGATTAACCAACATTCCTTTTAGTTATAGCACGGCAGATCTTGTTGACATTACTTATAAGTTATTAGAGCAAAATAACATTCGGGATGCCTACATCAGGCCACTGATCTATTCGCCTGCAAATATGAGTTTTAATAAGAACACTGAATCCTATTTGATGATTGCAGTATGGGCGATGCAACCTTTTCTGGGAGACAAACTTTTAAAGGTGATGACTTCTTCTTACCAAAGACCGAACCCTAAAGGTTTTAATATTGAAGCTAAAGTTGCGGGACACTACGTAAACTCAATACTGGCAAGCCAGGAGGCAAAAAGCAATGGTTTTGATGAAGCATTATTACTTGATATAAATGGATTTGTGGCAGAAGGGCCTGGTGCGAATATCTTTTATGAAAATGACGGCACTCTTTATACACCAGCCACAGGTAATATTTTAAATGGTATTACAAGGCAAACTGTAATAGAAATCTGTAATAATAAAAATATCCCTGTAGTTGAAAAACAATTTACGGTTAAAGATATGCAGCACGCAGACGCAGCTTTCTTTTGTGGTACAGCCGCTGAAGTAATCGGCTGGCAATCGTTAGATAATATTCCATTTAAAAAACCATGGGATGCAACATTCAGTAAGATCATCAGTGATGAATACCAGGCATTGGTTACCGCCGGGCTTTCAAATTCAAGCATAGAATATTCTCCTACTATACAAAAAGAAGTAGCCTAAGAAATAATAAATCTGAATGATAGAACTTAATAAATACAGCAAAACCATAACGCAGGACGTTACACAGCCGGCAGCCCAGGCCATGTTATATGGCATCGGCCTGACTGATGCTGACATGAAGAAAGCCCAGGTAGGGATTGTAAGCATGGGTTATGATGGCAACACCTGTAACATGCACCTTAACGATTTGGCAAAATTAGTTAAGCAGAGTGTTTGGGATAATGAGATGGTAGGTTTAATTTTTAATACCATTGGCGTTAGCGATGGCATAAGCAATGGTACAGATGGCATGCGCTATTCATTAATAAGCCGGGAGATTATTGCTGATTCGATTGAAGCAGTTTGTGGTGCACAATACTACGATGCCGTAATTGCTATCCCCGGTTGCGATAAAAATATGCCTGGCTCTCTCATTGCAATGGGAAGGCTTAATCGTCCTTCTATTATGGTGTATGGCGGTACTATAGCGCCCGGCCATTATAAAGGCCAGGATCTAAACATTATCTCAGCTTTTGAAGCCTTAGGTCATAAAATCGCCGGAGATCTTAATGATGAAGATTTTATTGGCATTGTAAAAAATTCTTGTCCCGGTGCGGGTGCTTGCGGCGGTATGTATACCGCTAATACGATGTCAAGTGCCATTGAAGCATTGGGAATGAGCCTGCCTTACTCTTCATCAAACCCGGCATTAAGCGATGCAAAAAAACAGGAATGTTTTGATGCAGGAAAAGCTATCCTTCATTTAATTGAGCGAAATATTTTGCCTTCGGATATCATGACAAAAAAGGCTTTTGAAAATGCTATGACTATCATTATGGTTTTAGGCGGCAGCACAAATGCAGTGCTTCATCTTATAGCTATGGCAAAAAGTGTTGGCTTAAAACTAACGCAGGATGACTTCCAGGAGATCAGTGATAAAATACCTGTACTCGCAGATCTTAAGCCAAGCGGAAAATATTTAATGGAAGACCTTCATAACATTGGCGGCGTGCCGGCGGTAATGAAATATCTTCTCCATAAAAATTTATTACATGGCGATTGCCTGACGGTTACAGGCAAAAGCATTGCTGAGAATTTGGCCAATGTACCTGATCTGAATTTTGAAACCCAAAAAATAATATTGCCTGTTGAAGAACCTGTCAAGGCAACAGGTCACTTACAAATATTGTATGGCAATCTTGCCAAAAAAGGAAGTGTTGCAAAGATCTCAGGAAAAGAAGGTGAATTATTCGAAGGGCCTGCAAGAGTTTTTGATGGTGAGCAGGAGTTGGTAAAAGGCATTAACACCGGAAAAATACAGCCGGGCGATGTGGTTGTTATTCGTTACGTTGGGCCAAGGGGCGCACCTGGTATGCCTGAAATGCTTAAGCCAACTTCTGCAATAATAGGCGCTGGCCTTGGTAAATCTGTAGCGCTGATTACTGATGGACGTTTCAGCGGCGGCACCCATGGCTTTGTCGTCGGCCATATTACACCAGAGGCCTTTGAAGGCGGCCTGATTGCTTTGGTAGAGGATGACGACGTTATTAGAATAGATATAAAAAAACATAGGCTTACGCTTAAGGTTGATAAAAAAGAAATTTCTAAAAGAAAAAAGAAATGGGATAAGCCCGAACTTAAAGCAAAAAGCGGCTTGTTATATAAGTATGCCATGCAGGTTAAGGATGCATCCAGAGGTTGTATTACAGATGAGTAAAACTGTTGAGGGTACTACATCTATTAAGTGCTGAACATAAAATATTTTTTATGGAAACATTGGAATTAATTAAAGAAAAAACAGAACCAAAAACGTTTAAGACGGTAAGTGGCAGCCAGGCGTTGCTTGACGGCTTATTAGCGGAAGGCGTTGAAACGATTTTCGGTTATCCCGGTGGCGCCATTATGCCAATATACGATGCATTGTATGATTATAACGACAGGCTTAAACATATATTGGTAAGGCATGAACAGGGCGCCATACATGCAGCGCAGGGTTTTGCAAGAACGTCCGGTAAAACAGGCGTTGTGTTTGCTACAAGCGGTCCGGGAGCGACAAATTTGGTGACTGGCTTAGCAGATGCCATGATAGATTCTACGCCGGTTGTATGTATTACAGGCCAGGTATTTGCTCATTTGTTAGGTACCGATGCTTTCCAGGAAACTGATGTTATTAATATAACTACGCCTATTACAAAATGGAATTACCAGGTAACGGATGCCACTGAAATTCCACAGGTTTTAGCCAAGGCATTTTATATAGCCGGCAGTGGCAGACCAGGCCCAGTAGTGATAGACATAACTAAAAATGCGCAACTGCAAATGTTTGAATATGCCGGCTATCAAAAATGCAATCATATCCGCAGTTATCGCCCTAAACCTATTGTGCGAAAAGAATATATTGAAGAAGCAGCTAAGCTTATAAATGCTGCGGAGCGCCCTTTTGTGATTTGGGGACAAGGCGTGATATTAGGCAGGGCCGAAAAAGAATTTGCTGCTTTTATTGAGAAGGCCGGCATCCCGTCGGCCTGGACCATTTTAGGTGCAAGCGCTATTCCTA
>JANLXV010000347.1:0-10453 GCA_031365305.1 Chitinophagaceae bacterium | reverse complement strand
TCTTCCAGATTGGCGGCGGCATAGCGGGTGATTTTCCCATTTGCGTGGTGCCGATGATGTACCAGGACCTTGAGTGGCATGATGTACCTTTCTGGAGTTACTTCTGCCAGATATCGGATTCAACAACATCTTATGGATCTTATTCCGGTGCGGTACCAAATGAAAAAATAACGTGGGGCAAGCTTGATATTAAAACCCCAAAGTTTATTGTTGAAAGCGATGCAACCATTGTAGCGCCGCTCATTTTTGCCTGGGTATTGGGATGGTGATTTTAAGTATTGGGATATTTTGATATTTAGATAGTGAGATATTTTGATATTTAGATATTTAGATAGTGAGATATTAGGTCAATGTTCATTGCATTGGTCACTGAATCGTTAAATAATTAGTGATTAGAAGACACAATTCAATTCAAATTTTTAAAGCCTTTTATAAGCCGGGAAATCAGCTATGTTAACCGCTAAAAACTTTTCGCCACAACAGGTGGCAGTGTTTGCCGCTTTGCCTACCGCAATTTTAGTAGGTATAGCCGCCCTTACAGAAGGTATTGGCTGGTTGTACGCTGCTATTCTTGTGGCTGCAGTTTTTTTGTTTTCATTCCTTATTATTTTTTACACTGTACAAAGGTTTTTATATCGCCGCATCAAAATTATTTATAAACTGATTTATCAAACCAAGGCCAGTAAAAGACAGGAGTTTTACTACAAAAATATCTTACCTCAAAAAAGCATTAATGAACTGAATGAAGATGTAGAAAAATGGGCTGAGAATTATACAGCAGAACTGGATACATTAAAGAAGAATGAGGCCTATCGTAAAGAATTTTTACTCAATCTTTCGCATGAACTAAAAACGCCGGTATTCGCTATACAAGGCTATGTAGACACGTTGCTTAACGGCGCTTTATATAATGAAGACGTAAATAAAAAGTTCCTGGCAAATGCTTCAAAAAATGTTGACCGCCTGGTAAATCTGTTAGATGATCTTGATGAAATAAGTAAACTGGAATTGGGCGAGCAATCCATGTTTGCTGAAAATTTTGTAATACAGGATGTGATAAAAGAGGTATGTGAATTACTCTCCCTTAAATCAGAAGAAAAGCAAATGAAGTGCTTTATAAAAAAAGGCTGCGAAGAACCTGTAAACGTTTATGCAGATAAACAAAAGATAAAGCAGGTGCTTATTAACCTGGTTGATAACGCTATTAAATATGGCAAATACAATGGTGAAATAGAAGGCAGTGTTTACCGTGTGGATGGGAAAAATATTTTAATAGAAATTACTGATGATGGTGCAGGCATAGCAGAAGAACATTTGCCAAGAATATTTGAAAGATTCTATCGTACCGATCATGCCAGAAGCCGTAAGATTGGCGGAAGCGGCCTTGGCCTGGCTATTTGCAAACATATTATTGAAGCCCACGGCAGCAGCATTCATGTAAGAAGTAAAATTGATGTGGGCAGCAGTTTTGGCTTCACTTTACCTGCGTCAAAAAATGTATAATTATGGCCTGAATGTATACATTGAATTAGCGAGGAAATTCCATACAAATACTACAATTATTACAAGGGCTTTGCAAACATAAAAATGTTTGCCTTTGGTATATTTTAAAAAGAAGTAAAGAAATAAATTGTTTAATACAAGCCCGGCAATGGCTACTATTAAAAACTTTGAAAACTGTATGCCTAGTTGCTCATCATGATTTTGAAAAGTCCATATCCTGTTTAAAAAATAATTCTGTACAACAGCAAATGAAAAGCCTAAAGAGTTAGCTAAAAACTTATTCCATTTTAATTTTTCTTTACATAGGTAGGTTATACCAAAATCAATGATAAGGCCCAGTGCGCCTACTACGCCAAACTTGAACGCTTTTAAAAACCATCCATCTGGTAACAACATGTAAATATCTTGAGCGATAACAATGTTACAACAGGATTTTGTGAAACTCCAAAACCTTTATCAGAATTTTGATCAGCCATAAAATAAAAAACCACCCTGTTGAGAGTGGTTTGAAATATTAGAAAGGTAAGCCATTATTGAAAAGATGTCCAGCCTTTGTACCAGGTATCATTTGCACCAACAGCACCACGGTATTCAACAGGGATAAACTTAACCAGCTTTGCACTAACAAAGTTTGCACCGGTTAAAGCAGGTGAACCTGCAAGTGGCGTAAGGTCAGGAGACGTATAGGTAAAAGGAGACGTAAGTTTTACATCATCATTATTTACCAAAATTGAATTACCATGGTCAGCATTTAAAAACCAATTTGTAATGCTTGTATTATCTGCACCGGTTGGAGTTGTAAGGCTGGGCGAATATTTAACAGGTGTTGCACATCCTGCAATAAGGGTATATTGAACCTGTAAGCTATCAGTTAAAATATTTAAATCTGTGGGAACGCCTTTACTGCCATCAATCAATAAGCCTGTAGGGTAACCCATAATTACTGAGTTATAAATTGACTCTTTAGTATTTCTTCTTAAGTGAGCACCAGAGCCATAATTAGAATTGCCAACGCTTGTGGCCGTTGCACGTGGGCCTATCATTGTAAAGTTGCTGAACATAGCGGTTGTGACGGGCGCTAAAGCACTGCCGTTTGCATCATTATCACTTTCAAAGCCATTTGATTTAGAGATGTCTGCGACCGCACTGTCTCTTATAGAAATACCAAATTGCACCCTTCCCGCAAAACCATTATCAGTGTCAAACTCATCATCCAATCCTCTAAAAGCAATAAGATGTGTTGCGCTTACTGTACCGCCAAAAAATTCAAATGAATCATCATTGGCATACGATACCTGCACATAATCTATAACTGTTCCGTTACCGACACCGCCAAGCGTTAAACCATTAATTTCATTATCCGGCAAAAAAGCATAACCGGCATATTCAACTCTTACATAGCGCAATATGCCGCTGTTATCAGCAGGGTTTTGGCCTTGTGTGGAAGGTGTACCATATAAGCCAAGATTATCACTATTATTAATACCACCTTCAATAGCACCTACACCTTGTACGCCATTAAATGAAGCATTAGTTGGGGCATTTCCCAAAATTACGAGGCCTGACCAATCGCCTCTTGCAGGTGTGGCAGCTTCAGAGGTAAACACGATAGGCTTGTCTGCTGTACCATCAGCAATAATTTTACAACTGCGTGTAACAATCAATCCACCTTGCTTGCCTAATTCGCCAACTATTTTTGTACCCGGTTCAATCGTTAAAATTGCACCGTTAGTTACATATACCAGACCTCTTAACTTATAGGTATTTTGTGCATGAAGGGTGCGGTTAGCTGTTATCCTGCCTTCAAGAATTACATTTTCATTTGTACCTGTTGTATCAGTTGGCGTGGTGATTACTGTATTGCCATCCACTTCTATTTTACGGCAACCGATTGATAACACTCCCATTACTAAAGTGTAGAGAAATAATTTTTTCATTGTTATGTTCATTAAAGGTTTTATGAATTTTTGAACGCTGTTTTTAAATGTTGATTATTTTAAATTATAGCTGAAAGAAAGAGAAACGTTAGAGCCGTATTTACGATTAATGGCAAGTGCATCAGTGGCTTTATCATATTTTTTATTATCATTCAGATCATGATAAAACTTTGCATTTAGATTCAGGATGTCTGAAACATTTAGTTTGAATTCGCCTTTTTGGTTAGCCACTTTTTTTGCAATCTGAAAATCAAGAAGGCCACGTGGCGCTTCCCAAACCGGCGGATAGCTATCAGAGTTAACTGTACCATTGCTTGTTGAATTACCAACATAATAAATACGGCGGCCAATCTGGTTAAATAACAGTGTAGTGCTTAAGCCAAGCTTTTCTACATCATACTGTGCACTTAAATTTACCAGGTAAGGGCTTTGGCCCTGCATAGGCCTGTTTAAACCAGGCACCCTGTTGTAGATGTAAGAGAAGTTTCCCTGTAACGTAAAGTTTTTAAACGCCTCATTAAAGTCAAGCTTCTTTCTAAATTCCAGTTCAGCACCATAGCTTTTTGCTTTAGGCGAATTAATATAATTGAAAGTGCTGCTGCTGCCGGCGCCTGTCTGGTTAAAATATAATTCAATCGGGTTTTTAAAATATTTATAAAATACACCAAGTGTTATTAATTCTCCGGCTCTTGGATAAACCTCATATCTTAAATCTGCATTGGTAACTTTCGAACGTTGCAACCTTGGTTCTCCTGTAACGGTGGCGCCCAAATCAAAATCATAAAAACTAAAAGAGCTTAACTCTCTAAATTCAGGCCTGATAACAGTTTGCGAGCCTGAAAGCCTAAGGTTGGTTTTATCGTTAAGCTTATAGGTGATATTTACACCAGGTAAATAATCTGTTTTTTTACTGTGAAAATGCCTTGGATCACTCTGCCTTACGCTGCCGATGATCTGATCAAAATCTTCAATTCTTAAGCCCCAGACAACTCTTATATCGTTATGTATTAGATTATCGAATTGCAGGAAACCTGCATTTAATATGGAGTTGGCAAGATACCGGTAACGGTCTCCTGCAATTTCGTTTAAGGCAAATTTGTTATCATATCCATTTCCAAAATTTTCAGCATTAAAAACCACAGACTGATCAAGATGTCTAAGATCAGCATTATCAACCGGCAGATATATGGCAAAGGGCCTGCTGTTAAATAACCTGTCTTTTACCTGGAAGAAGTATCCGCCTTTAACAGTTTGTGCAACGCCATTAATAGTAAAGCTTTTGCTAAGGTCTCCGCCTGCGGTATAGATATAATCATTTAAATAACCAAAGTACCTGCTGCCGCTTTTTTGCGAAGCATTGGATTGACCAACTAACAGAGAATAAGGAGAGCCTGCAACAGATGGATCGTCCTGGTTATATTGAACACGCCTTTGGTCAGGTACATATTGATCTAAGATATTAAAGCTTCCATACCAATGCAGCTTTGCTTTAGCTGCCTGAAAATTGTGGTCGCCTGATAATTGTGTATTGAAGAATGTATTAGCTTTAAAAGCGAGTTCTGAGGCACGGATATTATCATAACCTACGGCATTATCGGCACCACTTTCAAAATCTTTTCCTGTTCTTAAAGTGCTGTAGTTAGCCGTATTTACATTTAAAATATTTTTAAACGATATTTTATTATTTGCACCCAACTGCAGCGTAAGATTAGCTAAAGCACCGGCTAATATTTCCTGGTTATATTTTTTATTGAAATAATCAAAACTTTCGCTGGCGGTATTATCCTGTATAGAATAAATCCTGTTTTCATAATCGGTTCTTTTGGTGCTGCGGTTATAATTAATTGCAAAAATACCAGCCAGTTTATTTTTGCCCGCCCGCTTATTAAAGCCGCCGCTTAATTGTATATTCTCTGACAACAGGGGCAATACAGTACCGCTCTTCGGGTAGGCCCGCCATACGTTGCTGAAGGAAGAAGCAAGAGCAGTTTTTTCCTTTGCCGTCATATTATTAAACATAGCCTTCCGGGGGAAATTATCAGCCAATCCTCTTGCGCCGTTATCAAAGCCCAGGAAATCATATTTGTCTCCCGGGTATGCATAAAAATCTTTCCCGATGGTTTGGGTATTAAAGCCCGTACCTACCTGTATATTTAAAAAGTTTTGTGCAGGTACATCTTTAGTATTCACCTGTATGATGCCACCGGCCCACTCACCGGGCAATTCAGGCACAAAAGCCTTGTTAATAATAATATTATCTATTATAGCAGCAGGAAAAATATCGAAGCTGAATGTTTTTCTATCGGGTTCTGTGCTGCTTAATAATATCCCATTTAACATAGCCTGGTTATACCTGTCTGCAAGGCCACGCACTACCAAATATTTACCATCCTGTATGCTTGTGCCCGGCACTCTTTTAAGTACTTCGCCGGTATTTTTATCCGGAGATCTTCTTATAGCTTCGGAAGATATAACCTGCGCTACAGTGTTTGTATTTTTTTGGTAAGAAATTAAAGCTGCAACAGTTTCCTTTCTTGCCGACCCTTTAATAACAATTTCTGTTTCGGTTTTAGCAGCAGTTTCCAGGGTTACGTCGAGCGGGGTTACACCGTTAGGCTTTACTTCAACACCAGTTATCTCTTTAATTTTAAAACCGACCGATGTAAAGCGTACTGTATAGGACTTACCAGAAGTAAGTGATAAGATAAACCGGCCATCCTGGTCTGTTGAAATGCCTGATTTTGAACCATCCACTAACACAGAAACTCCGGCAACAGGTGTTCCTAATTTTGAATCGAACACTTTTCCTTCGATCTTGCCTGATTGCGAGAATCCCAATGCACACACCACTAAAAAAAACAAAGTAAACATTACTGATCTCATGCCCTTAAAAATTTATGCAAAGAGACCATTCCTATGTTACCTCATCATTACTGGAATGTTATGTAAATGTTACCAACACATTTTAATACACTTAAAACGTTGAATAAATGAGTACTTACTTATTAGTTAACAATAGGGTAATCTTTACTTTAAACCCCGTTCACATTGAAGTGTTTACTTTGAGCCGGAGGCCAACAATTACACCGGGTGAATTAAATCTTGTGAATGGATAGAACCAAAAGACGCAAAGTTGATGTATTGATTATATCTGATGTTCACTTAGGCACTTATGGCTGTCACGCCAAAGAGCTGCTGTTCTATCTTAAGAGTATCCGGCCTAAAAAAGTAATTCTTAACGGAGATATTATTGATGTTTGGCAATTCAGTAAAAATTACTGGCCTAAATCTCATACAAGAGTTGTAAAACATTTAATGGGCTGGATTTCCAAAGGCATTAAAACCTATTACGTTACCGGTAATCATGATGAGGTATTTAGAAAGTTTGAAGGCTTTAAGCTTGGCGCCCTGCAGGTGGTAAACAAGGTAGTGCTGGATATTACTGAAAATAAAAAGGCCTGGATATTTCATGGAGATGTTTTTGATGTTACCATGCAGCACTCCAAATGGCTGGCTAAACTTGGTGCGGTTGGGTACGACATGCTTATCCTGATTAACAGGATAGTGAATTTTTTGTCAGAACGAATTTTTAAGAAGGGCAAAATTTCATTATCAAAAAAAATAAAGAACAGCGTAAAAAGCGCTGTAAAATTCATCAACAACTTTGAAGCCACTGCGGCTGACATTGGCATCTCGCAAAAATTTGACTGCGTGATATGCGGACATATACATCACCCGGAACAAAAGACAATAACCAATGGCGAAGGCGCTATTGAATACCTGAACAGCGGTGATTGGGTTGAAAACCTTACAGCCCTTGAACTTAATAATGGAGATTGGCGCATCTACAAATTTGATGAAAATGAAAAACTAAAAATGTTGCAGGAAGATGGTATTGAGGAAAATGATCTTAACACGGATCATATTTTCAACCGCATGCTGCAAGAGTTCAACCTGATGAAAATACCAGCCTTATGAAAATACTTTATGCCATACAGGGCACAGGCAACGGGCATTTAAGCAGGGCCAGAGATGTAATTCCGTTGTTGCAAAATAAAGGAAAAATAGATGTATTGGTAAGCGGCTGCCAGGCAGATGTAGGCTTGCCCTTTCCGGTTAAATATCACTTTGAAGGGCTGAGTTTTATTTTTGGTAAGAAAGGCGGTATTGACCTGATTGAAACCTATAAAAAAGGCAATTTAAAAAGGTTGTATAAAGAGATTAAATCATTGCCTGTTACTGAATATGATTTAGTGATCAATGATTTTGAACCGGTGAGCGCCTGGGCCTGTTACCTGAAAAATAAATCCTGTATTTCGCTAAGTCACCAGGCAGCGGTGCTTAATAAAAATGCACCTCATCCAAAAGAAATTGATGTGGTTGGGCGGGCCATTCTTAAAAACTATGCGCCTGTTTCTGATAGTTATGGATTTCATTTTAAGGCATACGATAAAAATATTTTTACCCCGGTTATACGTAAACAGGTTAGGGAAATGGAAATAAAAAATAAAGACTATTATACCGTGTATTTACCCGCCTTTGGAGATAAGGCGATTATCAATGCGTTAAAAGACATCAGGGAAGTTGAATGGGAAATATTTTCAAAACACACTTCGGAAAAATACCGGTATAAAAATTTTATTATAAAGCCTGTTACCAACGAAGCCTTTTTAAAAAGCTTTGCAGGTTGCAAAGGCATTTTATGTGGTGCCGGCTTTGAAACACCTGCGGAAGCTATCTTTCTTAAGAAGAAGCTTATGGTTATACCAATGAAAAACCAATTTGAGCAACAATGCAATGCAGCCGCCTTGCAACAAATGGGTGTCCGCGTAACCCGGTCTCTTAAAAATAAATGTATTACAGAAATAACTGCCTGGATCAGCTCAAATGATGTTGTACATATTCCCTACCAGGACAATTTGCAACAGGTAGTTGATCTCATTTTTGAAACCCACGCAAATACTGCTAAAGTGTCTCCGCTTCTATCTATTATTCTAAAGAAGTCTCACAGGTCCTTTCCGGAAAATTGGTTAACCAAATCATAGATGTAAATGAATATTACGGCGGAAAATTTCGGGCACACTTTTTCATGGGGCGTATCAACGGCAGCTTACCAGATAGAAGGCGCATATTGCGCTAATGGCAAAGGCCCCAATATATGGGATGTGTTTACCAATACGAAAGGCAAAATTTTCAACAATCAAAATGGCAATACTACCTGTAATTTTTATGAGACGTACTGCCGTGATCTTAGCCTGGCACGCCATTTAAATATTCAGCATTTCAGGTTATCCATTTCGTGGAGCAGAATTTTTGCAACTGGCATTGGTAAAGTAAACCGGGATGGCGTTGATTACTATAACAGGGTTATTGATTTTTGTCATGAGCTTGGCATAGTGCCGTGGGTAACCCTATATCACTGGGACCTGCCTTATGCGCTTGAACAAAAAGGCGGATGGACCAACAGGACTATTATAGATTGGTTTAGTGAGTATGTAAGCTATTGCATTAAAACATTTGGCGATCGTGTAACCCATTGGATGGTATTAAATGAACCGATGGTTTTTACAGGTGCAGGCTATTTTTTAGGTATGCATGCGCCAGGAAAAAGAGGATTAAACAATTTTTTGGCAGCAGCCCATCATGCAGCTCTGGCGCAGGCTACGGGGCTTCGGATTATAAAATCCGAAGGGCGGGTTTTTAAAGCAGGCACTACATTTTCTACTTCACACATTGAAGCGTTAACGCAATCGGAGAATGATATTGCCGCCGCTGTTAAGGTTGATGCCTTACTAAACAGAGTGTTTTTAGAACCATTGTTAGGCTTGGGTTATCCTTTAAAAGACTTAAAGTTTTTACAGAAAATGGAGCAGTTTATAAAATCCGGCGACGAAGCCAACTTATCAGCAGATGCGGATTTTATCGGCCTGCAGATCTACACAAGAGAAATTGTAAGGCATGCTGCTTACGTGCCGTTAATGCATGCAAAAATTATTAAAGCAGATCAGCGCCGTGTTGCAAGAACTGTAATGAATTGGGAAATTTATCCTGAAAGCATGTATTATATGCTGAAGAAATTTGCCGCTTATCAAAAAATAAAAGAGATTATTGTAACCGAAAACGGTGCAGCTTTTCCGGACGATATAATGGATGGTAAAATTGATGATATGAAGCGGGTTGATTATCTGCAACAGCATATTGCACAGGTATTGAGGGCGAAGGATGAAGGTGTAAACGTGACCGGCTATTTTGTTTGGACATTGATGGATAATTTTGAGTGGAGCGAAGGATACATGCCACGCTTCGGCCTTGTATATGTAGATTTCAAAACAAATAAAAGAATTATAAAATCTTCCGGCTATTGGTACCAGCAATTTTTAGCACAGTCTTTAAAAGGAGTGCCTGCGGCAGATGGGCACGTGAAAAAGGAATTGCAATTTTTAAGTTAGATTATCAAATTTATGAGCGAAGTCTTAAGAAAAATAACGATGCTACTTCTCTTTAAGAATTTTTTTTACATACTGATTAGCCCTGGTGTTTATTTGTGCAAGCGAGGCTGTTTCCTGTATTCTTTTCAATCTTGTCTCTGGTCGTTTAGCGTTTTGTATCCATTCAAGAATACCTTTCTTAACTGATTTGGGAAAGGCTTCAAAATGTTTCAATCCGCTGGAAGTTTTTTTTAGGGCTGAAGTAAGATCAGCAGGCATTTCAAGGTTTTCAATGTTATCCAGGGCTTCCCACGCACCATTATATTTTGCTGCTGTAATAACTTCCATACCCAGCGATGTCATTTGTCTATTTGCAATCAAATTTGCAACTCTTGCCTTGTTTACTTTGCTCCAGTTACTGGCTGGGTTCCTTTTAGCGAAAGATTGGTAAAAGCTTTGCTCATCCCGCTTGTTAGCTTTGCTGTCAATCCAGCCAAAACACAATGCTTCTTCTACAGCTTCAATATAATTTGCACTTTGTTTATCTGCGGTCTTTTTATAAATAATCAACCAAACAGATCTTTC
>JANLXV010000318.1:0-5795 GCA_031365305.1 Chitinophagaceae bacterium | reverse complement strand
TGATACAGCTTGTCGCCGCGAATGCCCCAGAGAATGTTGTAGCCAACAGCCCCGGGCACATCATCCCAGGTGATGAATGCATTCCGTGGATCCTGGCCATCGCGGCGGACGGTGAACCGTGTGGGCGCGGGCGGTGGTGCGCCCTTGCCATGACCGAAGACACGAATATCGCTGATCGCCAGATTTGGTGAAGCCACGTGTTCATGCTCATACTTCACGTAGCGGGCCTGCGTGGGCTCCGGAAGCTCGATGTAGGCGTTGGCACGATCGCGTCGCTCCGGGTCCTGGGCGAGATCCACAACGGTTTTCCAATTCTTGCGATCGGAGGACACATGGATCTTGAATTGGGTGTAAATACTGAGAAATAATTTTATGCCTGCAATTTTACAGGATCATAATTGTGTCTGTGGCAGGTGCAGAATAAAAGTGAATGATAATAAGTTCATTGCAAAAGGCAAAAAAACCGAATTTATATTAATCAGTCAAAGCAATAAAAGTGTTGATATGTTTGTGATTGATGATTGCGTATTAAAGCATAAAGCAACAGAAGAGAAATGCAATTATTTATTTTGCATGAACGAAGATAAAATTGCTTGTTTTGTTGAATGTAAAGGCTCTGATGTTTTAAAAGCCGTCACTCAAATTAATTCTACTATAAACATTTTAATCAGCGAGCTTTTAGATTATACCTTAAAAGCAAGAATAATTCCTACAAGGGTTTATTCTCCCGATATTAGAACGGAAAACTACAAAAGACTAAGAAAAAAATTAAACGGTAATTTGATAACAAAAAGTAAAGTTCTTACTGAAATAATTTAATACATGGAGCATTATAGCATGAATTTAAAACTTAAAGTGTGGAGACAATCTTCTTCATCTTCCAAAGGCAGCTTTGAAACTTATGACGTTTCCGACATTTCTTCCGAAATGTCTTTCCTGGAAATGTTTGATGTGTTGAATGAGCGCTTGATTACTGAAGGTAAAGATCCCATAGCCTTTGATCACGATTGCAGGGAAGGGATTTGTGGTTCATGCAGTATGTATGTAAATGGACGGGCACATGGGCCATGGGAAAAGAATACTGTTTGCCAGCTACACATGCGTGCTTTTAAGAATGGAGATACTATTGTTGTTGAGCCCTGGCGGTCATCGGCTTTCCCTGTTGTAAAAGATTTGGTTGTTGACCGGTCTTCATTTGACCGGATTATACAGGCAGGTGGTTATGTATCTGTAAATACAGGAAATGCTGTAGATGCTAATGCGGTTGCTATTGAAAAATATAAGGCTGATGAATCTTTTATGGCGGCTGCCTGTATAGGTTGTGGCGCTTGCGTTGCGGCTTGCCCGAATGGTTCGTCTATGTTATTTGTAAGTGCGAAAGTATCTCAACTGGCCTTGCTTCCGCAAGGCAATCCTGAAAGAAAAACTCGTGTTTTAAATATGGTGCATCAAATGGATAAAGAAGGTTTTGGAAACTGTACGAATATCTATGCCTGCGAAGCCGCCTGTCCTAAAGGGATTTCTGTATCTAATATTGCAAGAATGTACCGTGAATATCTTTCGGCAGGCTTAAGTTCAGAAGAATAAATTTGGGAAAACACAGTTATAGGCTGGTAAATTACCTCCACAACAATAAATGGTAGTTTTAGGCATTATAATTTTAAAGGTTTGAAGCCATCCTGCTTATACTTTATCCTGGTTTTTATTTTAATTACTTCCGGCGTTTATGCGCAAAAGCAGCCTGGAACTTTTTCAAACCTGCGTTCAAAAAAAATTGCGCTTTCACAATCATTCATTGATTCGCAAAGTATAGTTCCGCATAGTTTTATCATCCCGGGAATTTCTTCTTCAAATTATACTTTTAATTATGCAACCTCAATGCTCCACTGGCATAAGTTGCCACCCGTTGATTCGGTTTTAGTAACCTACAGGGTTTTACCTTTTGCAATTACCAGTGTAGCTCAAAATTATAAGTATGATAGCATAAGGTTCAATTTCAATAGCGAACCTTTTGTGGTGACCACCAATAAAACTTCTGAGAAAATATTTGATTTCGGAAATATAAATTCAAATGGCAGTTTTGGACGGGGCATCTCGTTCGGCAACAACCAGGATGCCGTTGTAAATTCAAACCTTAACCTGCAGTTAAATGGCTTTATCGGCGATAGCCTGGAGTTAACGGCGGCTATAAGCGATAACACTTTGCCTGTTCAACCTGAAGGCAATACGCAGGATCTGCGGGATTTTGACCGTATTTATATGCAGATCAAAAAAAAGGGCTGGCAGGCCAATTTCGGAGATATTGATCTAAGGCAATCCGGCAATTATTTTCTGAATTTTTATAAGAGACTTCAGGGTGGCTCTTTTCAAACAGATAACAAAGTATTTAAGGCTGGTTATAATTCGTTCTTGCTAAGTGGCGCTATAGCTAAAGGGAAATTTACAAGAAACGTGATCATAGCCCTCGAAGGTAATCAAGGCCCATACAGGCTCTACGGCAGTAATAACGAATTGTATTTTGTTGTGTTGGCAAATACTGAACGGGTATTTATAGATGGGCAATTGCTAAGGCGTGGCGAAAATGAAGATTATATTATCAACTATAATACAGCAGAAGTCACCTTTACTGCAAAAAAATTAATTACAAAAGATAACAGGATACAGGTTGAATTTGAATACGCTGACAGGAACTTTTTAAACTCAATGATCTATGTTGATGATCAGCTTAAACTGAATAAAAGATTTTCCATAAACATCAGTGCTTATTCCAACGAGGATGCCAAAAATTCTGCCATTAATCAGGAACTGGATCCTGAACAGAAATCATTTTTATCATCCATCGGGGACAGTATAAACAGTGCTTTATTTCCCAGCGCTGTTATAGACACGTTTGCAATTGATAAGGTATTGTATAAAAAGGTGGACACCGTTTTTAATAACGGCCTGCACGATTCAGTGTATGTATACACAACGGAAAATATACCTAAACTTTTCAGCCTTTCATTTTTATATGTTGGTGAAAAAAAAGGAAATTACACACCCGTTAATGGTAATTCAAATGGAAAAGTTTTTCAATGGGTTACTCCTAATGAAACGGGTATTCCGCAAGGCCAGTGGCAGCCTGTAATATTGTTGGTTACGCCAAAAAAGCAACAGGTAGTTACTACAGGCGTTCAATATCTTATTAATGAAAAGTCGAAAATAAGAGCTGAACTGGCTATGAGCAGGTTTGATGTGAATACCTTTTCAGCTAAAGACAAAAGCAATGATAATGGTGCAGCCACCAAGCTTCAATATTCCGGAGAACACAATGTGTTTAAAAATCTGAAGAAGCCGCTGATCCTGCAAACCGTTTTTGATTATGAATTTGTGCAGAAAGCATTCCGTCCTGTTGAAAGACTGCGCAACGTAGAATTCAACAGAGATTGGAGTTTACCTTATGATATTTTACCTGCAGACGAACATCTTTTAAATGCTTCACTTCAACTTGGCGATAAAAGCGATAATCATCTTAAATATGATTATGCAACTTATAACCGGAGCGATAATTATAGTGGTATAAGACATTCTGTTTTTAATAATTTTTACAAAAATGGCTGGAAGGTAACGGGCCAGTTTGTAATAACGAATGTTGATAATCCATTTCAAAAAGGGGCCTTTACAAGACCCATAATTGATCTCTCAAAACAATTCTCAAAATTTAAAAATACCGAAGCCGGTATAAATTTTACTGCAGAAAAAAACAAGCTGTCGTATAAGGCTGCTGATTCTTTATCGCCCTTCAGTTTTGCGTTTAATATTTTCCAGGTTTATCTAAGGTCAGCAAATGCCAGTCTGAATAAATGGGGTGTGAGTTATTTTAAACGCATGGATAAGTATCCGCTTAAAAATTATTTGGTAAGAGCTGATGAGAGCAATAATATAAGTTTTTTTACAGAGCTTTTAAAAAATGATAACCATCAGTTAAAGCTGAATGCCACTTACAGAAAGCTGCAGGTTAAAAATGCTTTGCTCTCAAAGCAGCAAAAAGATGAAAGCCTTTTAGGACGCATAGAGTATAACATCAGCGAGTTCAAAAATTTTCTTGTCGGCAGTTTTTTGTACGAGTCAGGTGCAGGGCAGGAGCAGAAAAGAGAATTTACATTTATCGAAGTTCCTGCAGGGCAGGGCGAGTATACATGGAACGATTATAATGGCGATAATATTCCTGAAATAAATGAATTTGAAATTGCGGTTTTCCAGGATCAAAAAAAATACATCAGGGTTTTCACGCCAACAAATGAATATGTAAAAGCCAACTACTCCCAATTAAACTATAGTATTGATCTGAACCCGTCATCATTTGTTAGTTCAAAAAATACTTCAGGTTTTAAAAATATTTTTAAAAGAATAAATACGACTTCAACATTACAGCTTTCAAGAAAAAATTTATCTAAGGGTGTTTTAAACTTCAACCCATTTAACAAAAACCTTAATGACAGTAACCTCGTGTCTTTAAATTCTTTTTTTTCTAATTCAATATTTTTTAACAGAACCAGCGCCAGGTGGGGCTTTGACATCAATCACAGGTTAAGCAAAAATAAAGTGTTATTGAATTATGGTTTTGAGAACAGGCTTTTGCGTGATCTTACTTTTAAAGGCAGATGGAATTTAAACCGATCCTTAAATACATCGCTAACGACTAAGAACCTGGTAAATATATTAGGAACACCAAAGTTCGATAACAGGAATTATTCTATACATCAAACATCTTTTGAACCGCAGGTAAGCTATATTTTTAAATCACTTTTTAGATGTAACATTTTATACACCCATGAGAAAAAAGAAAACGCTATACAATCTAAAGAAAAGGTTTTAAGTAATGCGCTCACATTTGAGGGGCGCTATAACGTACTTTCCAATAGTACCATCAATGGACGTTTTACTTTGAACACAATTTCATTTTCGGGAGAGCCAAACAGCACTGTTGGCTATGTTTTGTTAGATGGTTTATTGCCGGGTAAAAATTATTTATGGGCTATAGATTTCATAAAACGCCTGAAGAGTAATATCGAGTTGAATCTTCAATATGAAGGCAGAAAGCCTGGCTCTTCAAAAACCATTCACACCGGCAAGGCAACTATAAGAGCCTTGTTTTAAAAAAAAGACCTGCACAAAATAAATGGTGCAGGCCGAAGTCTTTATATAGAATATAAAATATTTGGTTAACCGAATAACCCACCTTTCTTGAAGGTACGAATGCCTTCTCCTATTTTGAAGCCGTTGTTGTAAACCTCAATCCTGTAATTACCTGTCTGAAAATCACCATCCTGTTTCCACTCAACATTTAAATGTTGCTTTTCGCCTTGCACATAATTCACTTCAACCATTTTAGTAAATAATTTCTCAATACCTTCTCTTGTAACAAATTTACCTGAACCTAAAGCTTCAACAGCTACAGGAGAGCCATCAGGAGCTATGATAGAAACATAAATTTGTTTGGGGCCACTTTGCGTAATACGGTTTTCATCAAGATCAAATGATATTCTTAATTTATCAACTTTTTTAGCTTTCACTGTTTCTTTTTCTTTCTCACCTTTTTCCTGTAAACCAACTATTGAAAAATTGGAAGCATGCAATGTCGAACCGATATCAATAGCTTCATCTTTATCTTTTATTACCACTTGCGCAGAATCATAATTCTTTTTGAGGCTGTTTCTCTCATTCGTGATCATCCTTTTTTCCTGTACAAGCTGGATTTTTTCTCCTTGTAATTTTTCAATCTCAGCGGTGTAATTTGTAATGTTTCCCTGTAA
>JANLXV010000308.1:0-1819 GCA_031365305.1 Chitinophagaceae bacterium | reverse complement strand
CCAGGATCAAAAAATTGCAGATAGTCTTGCCAAGACATATCAGCAAAACAATATTCCTGATACAACAAAGCTTGAGCTGCTGAGAACCTTGTCATTTAATGAAATAAATGACCTGGCCCTCTCTTTAAAATATGCCGAAGAACTCATTGCACTCTCAGCCAGGCTTAACAACAGCTTATATTTTTCACGGGGATATCTTCAAAAGGGCAACAAGCAACGGTTATTAGGCAATTTAAAGGAAGCGCTTGCCGCCTACTTTAAAGGCGCTGAAGCCGCCAGGAAAGCAAGGTCAATCGAAGATGAAGGCACGGCTTACGGGGCTATTGCAGATGTTTACAGCCTGCTGGACAATCATGCCAATGCAATGACTTATTATGATAAAGCCATTACCTATCTCCGGCCTTTTGGTAATTCCAAACGCCTGGCATCAGCTTTATTAAACCTGGGAGATGAGTATCGTAATAATAAAAATTATGACTCTGCTTTGCTATATGGCAACGAGGCTAAGAACCTGTTTGAAAAGTTGAATTACCGGCAGGGTATAGCTTATGCGCTTGGCAATGTTGGGATGGTGTATGCCAGTACAGGTAAGAACACGCTTGCCGCCAACAAAATGAACCAGGCTATTACAATGCTCGAAGCTTCCGGCGACTATTCACCTATATGTGAATACCTTATTTCCATGTGCGATATTTACTTAGATGAAGGCGATGCGCAAACCTCGCTTGATTATGCCCGAAAAAGCCTGGAACTGGCGCAAAAATATAATCTGAAAGAACAGATCAGCAGCGGCAATCTTAAACTTTCTGAGCTATATGAAAAAGCGGGCAATATGGAAAAATCGCTGAATTATTATAAGAACTATATTTTGTATAGAGACAGCGTTAACAACCTGCAGGCTATTCAAAATATAGCAAATTTAAGAACTGACTTTGAGGTGGCGAGGAAACAGGCCGAGGTGAATTTGCTTAGTAAGCAGAAAAAATTACAGCGTATTCTATTATCTGTAGCACTTGCTGTTTTAGTTATAATTGTGGTGTTGCTTATTATATTATTCAACAGCAACCGGCAAAAACAAAGGGCCTATTTGCTGATTAAAAAAGAGAAGGCCGTTACCGATCACCAGCGTGACCAAACTAAAAAAGCTTTGGAAGAACTGAAGCGTACACAGGCGCATCTTATACAATCTGAAAAGATGGCATCTCTTGGCGAACTCACCGCAGGTATTGCTCACGAAATACAAAACCCGCTAAACTTTGTAAACAATTTTTCTGAAGTAAATACAGAGTTGCTTACAGAATTGCAGGACGAAAATAAGAAAGGTAATGCCGCGGCAGTGCATACCATATCCGAAGAAATTTTCAGTAATCATGAAAAGATCAGCCAGCATGGTAAACGGGCCGATGCCATAGTAAAGGGCATGCTGGAACATAGCCGGGCCGGTGTACCAGAAAAAAGACTGACCAATATTAATGCTCTTGCAGATGAATACTTTCGCCTTGCTTATCTCGGCTTTCGGGCAAAAGACAAATCTTTTAATGCCACCATGCATACTGATTTTGATCCGGCAGCGGGGCAAATTAATATTGTGCCGCAGGAAATAGGCCGTGTTATCCTTAACCTGGTGAACAATGCCTTTCATGCTGTATTTGCTAAAAGTAAAGAAGCCAAAACAGATTTTAACCCGGCCGTTACTGTTGGTACAATAAGAACAAATAATGAATTACTCATTTCAGTAAAAGATAATGGCACAGGCATTCAAGAAAAGGTTAAAGAAAAAATTTTTCAGCCATTTTTTACAACAAAAGCGCCGGGGCAT
>JANLXV010000289.1:0-5702 GCA_031365305.1 Chitinophagaceae bacterium | reverse complement strand
AAATCAGAAGATGCTTATAGTAAGGCTAAGGCTGTATTGGCTGAGCACTTCGAGTTTCTAAATATCATCTTAAAAATATCTTACAGCGATGCGCTTAATAAAGATATCCTGGCACAGGGAGAATTATTAAGTTCCAAGTTGTTTTCTATTTTCTTAAACGAACAACATATTGCGCATGAATGGATACCGGCGCTGGAGTTTATGACGATTGATGCGGAAGATGAACCACAGGTTGGAACCATAAAAGTGAAGCTTGCACAATTACTTAAAAAATATTCGGACACAAAATTATTTGTTACACAGGGTTACATCTGTAAGAACGCCAGAGGCGAAGTAGATAATTTAAAACGTGGCGGAAGCGATTATAGTGCGTCTCTGATCGCTGCGGCAATTAATGCTTCTGTTTGTGAGATTTGGACTGATATTGATGGCATGCACAATAATGATCCAAGAATAGTTGAGGACACGCAACCGATAGAGCAGTTAAGCTTTGAAGAAGCTGCTGAACTGGCGTATTTTGGTGCAAAGATCCTGCATCCTGCAAGCATATGGCCTGCGCAAACATTTAATATACCAGTGAAACTTCTCAATACAATGTCGCCTCAATCAAAAGGTACCTTGATTATTGGCGATGCTGGCAGTAAAGGTGTTAAAGCGGTAGCCGCGAAGGATTACATCACTGCTATAAAAATAAAGAGCAGCAGGATGTTGCTGGCCTATGGTTTCCTGCGGAAGATATTTGAAGTATTTGAGAAATATCGCACTTCCATTGACATGGTAACTACCTCAGAAGTTGCTGTATCTGTTACTATTGATAACGATACTTATCTCAAGAGAATTATTAAAGAGCTTGAATTATTTGGCACTGTTGAAGTTGACATAAACCAAACCATTGTTTCAATTGTTGGCAATGAAATAACAGAAACTGAACAGGTAATGCAAAAGATATTTGATGCAATTTCTACTATTCCTGTCCGCATGGTAAGTTACGGCGGCAGCAAGCATAACATCTCTTTGTTGATTGCCAAAGAAGATAAGAACAAAGCGCTTCAATTATTAAACAAGGGTTTGTTTTCTGCTGAAAGGCTTGAGGTATAATCAGCAATCAGGTATTAGGCGTGACCAATGACTATTGACTCACCGACTTATGACCGATGACTTTATTAAACAATCAACATTCCATCACCATAGCTGAAAAAGCGGTATTTATCTTTTATAGCTTTTTTATAAACTTCCATCGTAAGATCATACCCGGCAAATGCGCAGGTCATAATTAAAAGGCTCGTTTTTGGTAAATGAAAATTAGTGACCAAAGCATCAGCAATATTAAATGTATAAGGTGGGTGAATGAATGTATTTGTCCAGCCTTCAGAAGGTTTTAAAAATTTTTGAGCCGTAAAAGAAGATTCCATTGCACGCATTGTTGTAGTACCTACTGAACAAATTCTTTTGCCGGTCTCTTTTGCTTTGTTTACAATTTTGCAGGCTTCCTCATCAATCTGGTAATATTCAGCATCCATTTTATGCTTGCTCAAATCTTCAACTTCTATGGGGCGGAAAGTGCCAAGACCTGTATGCAACGTAACTTCTGCGAAGCGCACGCCTTTAATTTCAAGTCTTTTAATTAATTCAGTACTAAAGTGCAGGCCTGCTGTTGGTGCAGCCACAGCACCTTCATGCTTGGCATACACGGTTTGGTAACGCTCTTTATCTTCTTCATCAGGCTTCCGTTTAATGTATTTTGGCAAAGGCGTTTCACCCATAAAGTATAACATCTTTCTAAAGTCTTCTTCAGCGCCATCCCATAAAAAACGTATCGTTCTTCCACGGCTGGTAGTATTGTCAATCACTTCAGCTACCAGTTCATCATTATCACCAAAATATAATTTATTACCCACACGAATTTTACGGGCCGGATCAACGATCACATCCCAAAGGCGGTTTGGTTTATTTAATTCACGGAGTAAAAAAACTTCGATCTTGGCACCGGTCTTTTCTTTCCGGCCATACATACGTGCGGGGAAAACTTTGGTATTATTTACTACAAAAACATCTTTGTCGTCAAAGTAGTCAAGTATATCTTTAAAATGTTTGTTCTCCATCTTACCCGTCTTCCTTTCAACTACCATAAGGCGACTGTCTTCACGGCGTTTTGTAGGATTTTGGGCTATTAAATTTAGTGGAAGATCGAACCGGAACTGGGATAATTTCATGTAGAATTACAAATTTAGATTGATAGCTACATGCCGGGAAGAAAGTGGTTTACTCAACTGTACCGTTATTAACGGTCACTTATCATGTTACGGCATGATTTTTAAAGTTGGCGAAGGTAAGCTAAACCTGCGAAATTTTATTATAAAATTTATGACAGGTTCTTTTTGGACGTTAAGTTCTATCCCATCATTAAAACTTCAGGTGCCGCACCGTAAGCCCGTTATTCATCAGTTGTTTTAAAGAATCAATGCCGATTTTTAAATGCCTTTGTACATACAAGGCCGTAACAGTTACATCGCTGGCTTCAGTTTTTACACCTTCAGGTACCATCGGCGAATCGCTTACCAATAACAGCGCACCGGTAGGAATTTTATTAAAAAAGCCTACAGTAAAAATGGTGGCAGTTTCCATATCAATGGCGTAAGCTCTAATTTTTTGCAGGTAATTTTTAAAAACTTCATCATGCTCCCAAACCCTGCGGTTGGTGGTATAAACTGTGCCTGTCCAATAATCAATTTCGTATTCTCTTATGGTTGTCGAAATGGCCTTTTGCAGAGCAAATGCAGGTAATGCAGGCACTTCTGCCGGAAAGTAATCGTTGGAAGTTCCCTCGCCTCTTATGGCTGCAATCGGCAATATCATATCCCCGATCTTATTTCTTTTTTTTAACCCGCCGCATTTTCCAAGAAACAACACCGCTTTCGGCTGCACAGCGCTCAGCAGATCCATAACAGTAGCTGCCGTAGGGCTACCCATACCAAAATTTATAATGGTGATGTTGTTGGCGGTAGCACATTGCATGGGCTTCTCTATACCTATAATGTTTACTGAATGAATGGCAGCAAACATGCTAACGTAATTGCTAAAATTTGTCAGCAGGATGTATTCTCCAAAATTCTCAATTTTTTCACCAGTGTATCTCGGCAACCAGTTATTTACAATATCTTTTTTAGTGATCATTTTTTATTCCGTCTTTAATCGTTGTTTTGCGAAATTTAAAACTACAAAATATTCACTTCCTGTATTGATGTTGAAGATAGAGTTTGATACCTACCCGTTTAGAATTGAAAGCAGGAATGGCGTTCAATATATTTTTGACCTGGTAAGAAAACGCTGGATTATTCTATCACCTGAAGAGTGGGTGCGGCAAAATTTTTTGCAATATCTCACCCAACAAATGAATTATCCTTCAACACTGATTGCCGTTGAGAAAGAGATCTTTGTTGGTGATCTTTCAAAAAGATGTGACCTGGTGGTTTACAACCGTGACTCTCAACCCTGGATGATTATTGAATGCAAACACATGAAAGAAGTATTAAGCAGTAAGGTTATTAAACAAATACTGATCTATCACCAATCTTTACCGGCTAAATATTTAGTGGTTACCAATGGCAGTTACACTGCGGGTTTTGCAAAAAGAAATAATGCATTTGAACCTATAGATGTTTTGCCGCAATATGATCAGTAACTAATTGCCGGTTATGGAAAAATGCCTAATTCAGCATAAGAAGTAGCTACTTTATTTATGGCGCAAACGTAGGCTGCTGTTCGCATATCCGGTATAGACGGATTAGAAAACCATATATCCATTATTTCCCTCGTTGCTGTAATCATCGTCTCTTCCAGGCCACTTCTTACCAGGTCAACCTCATCAGCGCCGTGCATAATAAATTCTCTTTCTGTACCGCTTACCTGCTTACCTGTGAGTTCCTCTATTTGCCCAAGAATATGTTGGTTCATATTTTCTGTAAAGCGTTTTTCCAAACGGCCATATCTTACGTGACTAAGGTTCTTTAGCCATTCAAAATAACTTACTGTTACACCACCGGCATTTAAATACATATCTGGTACAACCACAACATTTTTTAAAGCGAGAATTTCATCAGCATCCGGGGTTAAAGGACCATTGGCGGCTTCACCAATTATTTTTGCTTTCACCCTTGGTGCATTTTCGCCATTGATGACATTTTCAAGTGCTGCGGGAATTAATATATCACAATCCATTTCCAGCGCATCAGCAGACTTTTCAAAATTTGTAGCTCCGGGGAAATCGAGTATCGAACCATTTTTTTCCCGGTGGGCAACTACAGCTTTAATATCTAAACCTTCCTGGTTATAAACAGCGCCTTCATATTCTGCAAGGCCAACAATCTTGGCTCCAGCTTCCTGGAAGAATAACGCAGTATGAAAGCCAACATTTCCTAGTCCCTGCACACAAACCCTCTTACCCTGCACACCTAATGAAAGCCCGATCTTATCCATTACCTGGTGCATATTACAAACCTCACGCAGGCCATAAAAAACGCCAAGCCCTGTAGCTTCAGTTCTGCCCCGTACACCGCCTTGTGAAACAGGCTTTCCGGTAACACAACCGGCAGCATCAATTTCACCAGGGTGCATGGCGGCGTAAGTATCCAGTATCCAGGCCATTTCCCTTGCCCCGGTGCCATAATCAGGGGCCGGTACATCAATACCAGGACCTATAAATTTTTTCTTAATTAATTCGGCTGTATAGCGCCGTGTTATCTTTTCAAGATTGTATGCGGAATATTTTTTTGGGTTGATCTTAATACCACCTTTAGCACCGCCGAAGGGCACGTTTACAATGGCACATTTATAGGTCATTAAAGCGGCAAGGGCCATAACCTCATCCTGATTTACAGCCATGCTAAACCGTATACCTCCTTTACAAGGCGTTTTATGATGAGAATGTTGTACACGATAGGCCTCAATAACTTCAATCTTATCATCTACCTTAACCGGAAACCTCATCTGGTATACACTATTACAAACCTTAATTTGTTCCAGCACCCCCGGATCCCAATCCGTAAAAATGGCGGCTTTATCAAAACTTTTTTCTACACTTTTAAAAAAGCTATAGTTTACATCCTGTGACATAGTTCATTATTTAGCAAGCGTTAGGAGAGAATATCCTTTTACTTAGGGTTCATTTTTTTCAAAGCGGCTTATTTTTCTATCTAATACAATGAGATAAAGAAAAAGACCGGCCAATATTGTAAGAGCTACTGCTACAACTACATAAATTTTTCCGTTACTTCTCATGCCATCAGCCATCTCTACCTTTTCCTGTGCAAAACAAAAAAGGCTTACAAGAATTAATAGAGCCATCACACTCAAACGAGCTATTATCTTACCCATTAACTAAAATTTTATCTTTCAACATTTGCAGGCGGATTTTTAATGTTGCAATCCATACGCCTAATAAGGTCCAGCCAATAACAGCCGGATAAAAAACAATACGAAGCCTGCTATCAATATCATTGAAATCCAGAGCAGGGTTGCCTGTTTCACTGCCTGGTGCGCCGGGGTGAAGGCTGCCAACCAAACGCGGTACTATCCAGATGCTTGGGAAGAGCATGGCAAAGGCAAAAATGTTATACACCGCACTGATTCTTGCTCTTTTGTCTATATCGTTAAATGAACCGCGTAAAACAAAATAAGCGCCATAGATAAGCAAAGCGATACCT
>JANLXV010000264.1:0-6266 GCA_031365305.1 Chitinophagaceae bacterium | reverse complement strand
TAAATCAACATTGCTCATGCGAAAGGTAGTTGTCATGCTTTGGGCAGGTTCACTTTCCCCGGCAGTTTCATATTTAAGCCCTGCAAGGTGACAAAAATCGGCATCACCACTGGCATCAATCACACGCCTGGCGTTGATCTTAAAGAAACCTGATTTATTCCAGACAATGCAGGTATTGATCTCACCAGTTGAAACGACATCAACCAATATAGTATGCAATAAATAATTTACACCTGCATTTTGAAGAAGTGTGTCCCACACCAATTTTAATTTTTCAGGGTTGTAATTTACGCCGGTTCCTGCACCGTAAGTATTTGGTCTTAAAAAAATATCACCCGTTTTATCCAATGCATTCACTATAACATCCGGTATGCCGCCAACCACTTTTTTAGGGGCCTGGCCCGGGGTAAAAAACCCATAAAATGTATCTAACATTTGTGTTGAAGTGCCGCCGGCGAACCCATATCTTTCTATGATTGTTACGCTGCATTTTTTTTGCATGCCGGCGGTGATAGCGGCTACAGCGCCTGCTGAGCCGGAACCAATTACAAGTATATCTGTAGAAGAAAGAAGCGGAATACTATGATGATTAAAAATATTTTGCATGATGTATTGCCAGCTAATAAATTATACAATGATCATCCGATGATAACATTACTATTTCTGTGTTCATTATTTTTCTGCGGAAACATAACTCGCATAGCCAACGTTCATATACAATTTTGCAAGCCGGTGCGCATGCTCATCATAGGCTGATTCAAACAACTGCACGGCTTTATCATTGCCCACCAAAGCTCCGGCGGTAAGTACTTTTGGTGGATGGCCGGCTTTTGTAAGCAAGCCTGCAACTTCAACTTTAATGGCATTAATAATCATCGCCCCACCAACAGTAGAGCCTGGTCCAACAGGTGTTTCAAGGCCTGGCACATAAACCATGGCATCGCCAGTCGGCGCACCCGTATCTAAAATAATATCTGCAAAATCACCAAGTTTTTTTCCATCGGCTCTTTTACTTGTGCTTTTTTCAGAATGTTCCTTAGTAATAATGGCGACAACTTTTATGCCTTTGGATTGAAATAATTCACCCATTTCAATTGGAACAATATTGCAGCCGCTTGAGGATACAATGAGGGCGCTATCTTTTTTGCTTAGCTCAAAATTTCTTAATATTCTTTCAGCAAGCCCAGGTACATTTTCTAAGAACATAGCCTGGCGCTGACCGTTTGCACCAACCACATTGTTGTGATAAGTTAGAGATAATTCTACAATAGGATTGAACCCCGGAAAGGAGCCATAGCGAGGCCACATTTCTTCAATCATTATACGGCTATGGCCTGAGCCAAAGGCATGCACAACTCTTGAAGACAGGATACTTTCTGCAAACCATTCAGCGGCTTTATTTATATCAGCCTGCTGGCTTTTTATTTTTTGTATAATAGCAGCACATTTATCAAGATAATCTTCAGCAAGTGTCATGTATTTATTTTTTCTGATGTATGAATTAGTGATAATCTGCGTTCAAACTATTAATAAGAGTATTATAACCCTTTATTTATTATTAAGCGCTGCCTCTCTTTCAACAGCAAAGTAAGCAGCACCAATTGCGCCTGCCAGATCACCATGTACAGCTTTTACAATTTCAACGCCATTCTCATTTGTTCGCCATTCGTATTGTGTCATATACTTATTTAATGGCACAAATAAATCGTCATTCGCTTCTGTAATGCCGCCGCCAAGTACAATAACTTCCGGCGATAATATATTGGTAATAGAAGCAAGGCCTATAGCCAGGTGCCGCACAGACTTCAGCCAGACCTCCGTTGCAAATTCCTGACCTGTGTTTACGGCCTGCAGTAAATCATGCGTGGTAGAATATTGCCCTTTTGATCGTTTTAAAATGGTATAGTTGCCAATACATTCTTCCAGGCTTCCCGGCATGCCGGTTACATCGGCATCACCTTCATCATTAATTACCATGTGACCGATATGGCCGGCTTTATTAAAAGCGCCGAGGTAGGGCATACCGTTTATAAGAATGGCACCGCCCACACCTGTACCAATGGTTAACATGGCCACATGCTTTTTATTTTTTGCAGCACCTGATCTTGCTTCTGCAATTAATGCAGCAACGCCATCATTTAAAATATATGTAGGATGTTCAAGAAAAGCTGACCAGTTAAATTGCTCGAGACCCTGCAATCGCCCCGGCATATAAGCGATCACTGAACTTGTATCATCTGGCAGGCCGGGTGCTGACATACCGATCACAAATGATTGATTATTTATTTTTTCAGATAGTTTGTTAACCACTTCTTTTACCGATTGTTTCCATACTTTATCATCGCCATCATTGGTCGGCATATATAGTTTTTCAAGGATGTTTCCATCAGCATCTATCAATACTGATTTTATTCTTGTACCACCAAGATCAATGCCTATTGCTGTCATAACATTTTAATATTGGCCTTCACTCACTGTCCATCCGCCATCTACTGCTATTACCTGGCCGGTTGTAAATTTTGATTGATCGCTCATAAAATATAATGCCAGCCCATCAAGATCATCCGGCTGCCCTATTCGGCCTCCATCTAATGGTTGTTTTGTATGAATGAAAGATAAGATAACATCATCCTTTGCTGCTCTCTGGGCCATAGGCGTTTCTACAAGCCCTGGTGCTATTACATTTACCCTGATATTTTGTGTAGCATAATACGCCGCTATAGATTTGCTAAAACCAATGATAGCTGCCTTTGCCGCTGCATAAGCATGTGTTGTAAAATATTGCGGCGATGGCGAATAACCCAGCACTGAACCCATATTCAAAATAGTGCCGCCGCTTTGTTGTTCAATAAATTTTTTTATGGCTGCCTGGTTTGATAACATGATAGATGTCATGTTTAGTTCCATCGTTTTATTCCAGCTATCTAAGGTTAATTCATGCAAAGGGCCATCGCCCATTTTTCTGCCGCTGCCACCAGCCACATGATACAAGCCATCAAAGTTTCCGAATTTTTGCATGCAGGTATCAATGGCAGAAATACTTGTATTTGCATCCGTAGCATCGCCGGCAATTGCCACGGCTTTATCGCCTAAAATATTAGCAGCAGTATCAGCGCTTTCATTATTTCTGCCAACAACAACAACATTTGCGCCCTGTGCTATAAAAGCCTTTGCAGCACTCAATCCCAGGCCAGTAGTACCGCCGATAACCACTATATTTTTGTTTTGCAGTAAAGCCATATTTTGTTGCTGATCTGTTTTAAGTGGTTTAAACTCCAAAAGCTTTTATATGGAAGATGGCAAAGTAAGTTATAATTACCAGTGTATTTTTTGTTTAAGATACAATAGGCCATGGAAACTTACTTTTCAATTTTATTTTCATTCCTGTGGCAGATGATTTTCTTGCCGCTTCAATAATTTCCAAAACGTGCAAAGCATGTTCAACATTAATTTTTGGCTCAGTGGCATTGATAATACTTTCACCAACAACATTAGCACCTTCCTGCCACTCATAGCCACCTTTATCTGTGCTCATTAATACAGCAGGTTTGTCCCAGGATGTATCAAGTACAACGCCATTGGTTTCCCAGTCATAACCGATCAACCGCATGTTGCCGGCATCGCCATAAATTTGAATTGAATGCAGCGATTGGGTTCCGGCTTCATGGCCATGGGGATCAAAATAATTAAAGCCGCACATCACATGACTTATAACGCCTTTATCATGTTCAAGTAATAGATGAGCATTATCTTCAGCCTCTACTTTTATTTTGCCTTTATCATCAACAGTTCTTTCAGGGTTTACAATACTTAACATCGCCATTACGCTTTTGGCGGGGCCTAAAAGACCTGTTAGCGTTGCCATATTGTAAACGCCAAGGTCAGGCATACTGCCACCGCCTTTTTCATAAAAAAAAGCACTCCATGTTGGGCCGGTATGTCCGTACTGTCCATGTGCGCTGGCGAGCCTTCCTAACTTTCCTTCCTGTATTGTTTTGCTCATAAACGCAAACTGCGGGCTGTTAACCACAGCAGGTGCGCCCCACAAGCGAAGCTTTTTACTTCTTGCCAGATCAAGCAAAGCTTTGCCTTCAGCATAGGTATTGGCCATAGGCTTTTCGCTCCACACATGCTTGCCGGCCATAATAGCTTTTTTGTTTAACGCACCATGCATTTGCATATCTGTGGTGGTCACCATCATATCAAATGGCACACCTTTAAGCATATCATCAATGTTAGCATAGGTGGCAGCGTTTACATTGTATTGTTTGTTTTGCGCTAAAGCTCTTTCATACTTAACATCGCAAAGGCTTACCAACTCTATTAATTTAGAAGATTGCAGTTTTGGTATGTAGCGGTTACTTACGCTTCCACAGCCAATCAAAGCAACTCTTAACTTTTTATCAGCCTTGGTTGCGGCAAAGCTTTCTAAGTTTGCCAGCAACACAGCAGCACCTGCCATAGCGGTTTGTTTTAAAAATTGCTGGCGGCTGATATGGTTTTTTGTTTCATTATTTTTCATGATGTAATTTTTATAATAGAATAAAATATTTTTTTTGAGTACCAGTTTTTGATTTTGATTGTGACTTAGTTGCGTTGTATTTAGAAAGCAGTTTCTCTCATTCTTCCATCTTCATCTTCCATCTTCAACTGTCCAATTTTATCGGACAGTTCACTTCTTTCAGCTTTCAGCTTTACTTTGAGGTCACTCCAATATTTTCTTACTCTTGCATTTTCAATTAAAATCTCTACCACATCAATCACTGAAAAATACCAGGTTTGATTAGCGTCGTCCCAATGACTACGAATTTTTTTTGTTTCAAAAAGTTTGATTGCCGTACTCATTATCACGCATTAATTTTTAAATAATATTCTTTTCTTTCCCAACTCCTGCACCTTCATTAATGTACTCACCCATTCATCAATATTCTCATTGTAATCAGCTTTTACTCTATTTGTAATGGTTGATCTCATATCTGCTTTAAAAATATCAGGGCCATACAACGCAACCACAAATGCACCAAGAAATTGCGGATAAGTATCATGATCGTTTCCCCATTCAATACAAAGTTGCATGGCGGCCAAAGGGTTGTATTTGCAAATTTTTAAAATTGAAAACACCACTAAGAAAGGCACCTGCGCTTCCCACTTGGTAGTATATATAAATTCTTTGTCGAGCAAGGCAAATAATTTAGCCGGTGAGCCTTTAGATTGCTGTACATACAAATCTGAAAGGCTCAGCCAGCGTTGCACCTGTCTTTCGCACCAGGGCACTTTTAAATACTCATAGGGATCAGTATTTTTTATTGCCTCAAAAACTCTGTTCCAGAGTTCTTCATCTGTCATTGTTGATGGATCGAGTGATAGCGCAACTGAGATGCCGGCAACAGATGCTGCGATCATATCTTTTGCAAAACCTATATCGAACCATGCTGTATTGTAGGCAGCCAGGTAAGCTTTCTGCGGTTGCCCCGGATATAATGCCGCCATTGGTGTTAAAGCCATTTGTCCGTAGCAGGTGGGTAGTGCATTCCATATTCTTTCCACCGGATAGGCTTTGCCAATTTCACGGCTTCCCTGTATCCAGTTAATGGCTTTGTACGATTCCGACAACCATTGCGGACATAAGGTATCGTAGCCCGAATGTGTTTTAATAGTTTTAGATTTCGACCAATCAAGATAGGCCTGGGCAGAATGTTTTTCGGTAAGCGGCCATTGATTGTTGAGCAACGCTTTACGCAGCATTTGCATCAAAATCATTTTATGGCGGCTGTCGTCAGTAACGGTGCCTGGCGGCGCATTTTCCGTCCAGCTACCATACGGCTGCACATGGGGCAGTATATATTTGTATTCCCTGAAATATATTCTTTCCTGTGCAGCTTTCAATTCTTCGGCATCAATTATATCCATTGTATCGGTCCATAATTTTGGGGGGTTAGGGGAGGCCTGTATTTCAGGATGTCCCTGAAATTCTATTGGTCCACCAAGTGCATCGCCAAGTAAGGTGCCGGTGATAAGTCCTTTAATTTTATTGCTGATGAAAGCAGGATTATTTACACGGCTGCCTGGTTGCGCAAACACATCGCACTGAACTATTAAAAATAAGATCAGAAAGGTTTGAGAGTATTTCAATTTTAATCTTTTATCCGTGGTGATGTAAACCCTAATTTTTTCAAACCATTTTGTATATCAGGGATATTCATAAATAACTTCCATAGCAATCCTGTTCTATAGTTTTCAATCATCGTAATTATCGGCCCCTGGTC
>JANLXV010000107.1:0-2334 GCA_031365305.1 Chitinophagaceae bacterium | reverse complement strand
TAAACGGCATTATCAGGGGCTGTTTGCGACAATGTTTTTTTATACATTTGAAGAAGGAAAAGTGAACAGTGAACAATGAATATTGAAAAATTAAAAATTATAGGAGTATGATCATTGACTTAATGACTAATGACCAATGACCAATGACTTATTGACCTAATGACCAATGACTAATTTAAACCACATTTATATATGAAGCATATTTCAATTCTCGTGCCCAAAGGCGCTATATTAGGTAGTCTTGAAGGCTCACGCCAGTTGTTTACACAGGTGAATGAATTTTTTAAAGCCCGTGGTGAAGAACCTATTTTTAAAGTAGAGTTGATTGGGCTGGTTAAAGAAACCTTTTTAAGCGGCGGCAGGTTTACCGCAAATCCTGACCAGTTATTGGCTGATGTGCATTCAACAGACCTTATTATAATACCCGCCATTGATGGAGAAATAAATAATGCTATTGAAGAGAACCGTGCGTTTATACCGTGGATTGTTAAACAATATAATGCCGGCGCAGAAGTAGCAAGTCTTTGCCTGGGGGCCTTTTTGCTGGCCTCCACAGGTTTGCTTAAAGGCAAGAAATGTGCAACGCACTGGATGGCGACCAACAATTTTATAAAGATGTTTCCTGATGTAAACCTGGTTACCGAAAAGATCATTACTGATGAGAATGGCATCTATTCAAGTGGCGGTGCATTTTCTTATTTAAACCTCATTTTATATTTGATTGAAAAATATGCCGGGCGTGAAATGGCTGTGCTTTCTGCAAAAGTATTTGCTATAGAAATTGACCGGGAAAGTCAACTGTCTTTTACCATCTTCCAGGGACAAAAAGAACATGATGATGAACCTGTAAAAACTGCGCAGAATTTTATAGAGAAAAATTATCATGATAAAATAAGTGTTGATGAACTGGCCTCAATGGTTGCTGTAAGCCGCCGCAATTTTGAACGCCGTTTTAAAAAGGCAACAGCCAATACGGTTTCTGAATATATACAACGGGTAAAAATTGAAGCCGCAAAAATCAGCCTGGAATCGTCCCGTGAAAATGTAAATGAAGTGATGTATAATGTAGGCTATAATGATACCAAGGCTTTTCGTACAACGTTCAAAAAAATTACGGGATTGTCACCGGTTAATTATCGTAACAGGTACAACCGGCGGATGCTTGCAGAGGCGTGAATTTTAATGTAAAGGCGAAATAATGAGCAGGTGTAGTTATTTTTTTTAATATTTCATCAGCAGCAAGATTATTATGTTGGAAATTAAACCCGTGTTAAGCTAAATAGAAGTTGTCAATTGTGAAGGATGAGTAATCCCACTGAAATTGTGAATTCTATTTACAATTCACAACAACTGACCATTGACCACTCACTTGAAAGACGACAGCTTACAATTAATATAGCTTTTAGAAACTCGTGCCCAACTACTAATATTTATATAAGTTACATTATGAAAAAAGCGGCGCCAATACTACTCATCTTAATTTTGGCTATTATTGCTTTTGCTTTAAAACGCTGTAATAACAAGGCCTCACCTCCGGCAAAAACTGAAACCACTGATAAGACCTCTAACAAAAACCCGGGCAAAAATACCATCAACCGCAATCGTGGCTTCGACAGAAGAGTGACCTACATAAATTATACTGACCATGCCAAATGCAGAATGCAATGCAGGCACATCACGCAGCAGGAAGTACATGATATTATGCAGGATGGTAAAGTAAATTATAATAAGAGCGATGTGAATGACCGACCCTGCCCTACTTATGCCGTTGAAGGCACCACGCCGGACCGTCAGCATGTACGCATTGTATTTGCGCAATGCGATGAAAAAAGTAAAGTAGTAACGGTTATTGATCTTGATACCAAATGGCAATGTGATTGCCCTGGTGATGATTAGACATATAACTACACCACCACTATCTTTTAAAAATATATTACTAAAAATATTTGCATGGTATGATTAACCTTTCTACATTCGCCTGCAATCCGGTATTTCCTGAACAATCGTTCCCTCTTCTATTTCACAAGACATTTCCATCCGTCAGTAAAACTGTAGCCCAACTTATTTACAACTTTTAAGACTATTGCTGAAATCCAATCTGTAAAAGCCAACTGCTATTTCCTGCTAAAATTTATTGCTGCTTAGGCTAATACCTGCTTGGTTAACACATCTAAAAGCCAATGCTATGTCAAAGTCCATAATTATACCCATTTCGGTTTCGTCACACATTTTAAACTTAAAAAAATGAAAACGATTAAATTTTACTTTGATTTGAGAACATACTCTTTACCTTCTTTCCTGTTTTTGTTGATGAATGATTGTTTCTTTCTTCAG
>JANLXV010000210.1:0-5273 GCA_031365305.1 Chitinophagaceae bacterium | reverse complement strand
GCAGAAAAGCCGCCAAACACTACTGAATGTATAGCACCTATTCTTGCACAAGCGAGTAAAGCAATGGGAAGCTCAGGCACCATTGGCATATAGATACATATCCTGTCACCTTTTACAACGCCCATATCGGCAAGAGCATTGGCAAACTGGCAAACCTTAAATAATAATTCTTCGTATGATAAGGTGATGGACGCTGCTTCAGGATTATTTGGCTCCCAGATTATTGCGGGATGATTGGGTTGGTGTTCCGCCCAACGGTCAAGGCAGTTTTCGGTGATGTTTAGTTTACCATTTATAAACCATTTAATATCGGGATCTGTAAAGTTCCATTGCAATGCTTTATCCCATTTCTTTTTCCAGGTAAAATTATCGGCTATCTCTGCCCAAAATGTTTCGGGATGTTCAACACTCTTATGATAGATTTCTTTGTATTGATCAAAAGTTTGAATTTGATAATGAAGGGACATACAAGCAATTTATTTTAACCTAAAATTTAGATCATCCACCGTAAAGCAATGGTGCGACAAGATATTACTTTTTATTTTTTACCATTCAAGCCAGAGCGTTCAATTTTTTATAAAAGCATTATAAGCCTGGTTTTGGATTTTGCCCCTGATATTTAGTTTTAATAATTTATCCATATCTATAGCAGGAACATTTACCCGGTTACTCAGAAAGATAAATATTAAATGATTTACAGGATCAGCCCAAACGCATGTACCCGTAAAACCTGTATGTCCGAAAGTTAAAGGTGATACAGCTTTTGCGGGATAAGGCTCTGCTCTTGTATCATTATCTTTTTCCGGTTTATCAAACCCCAGCCCACGCCGGCTAATGTTAGAATTGTAAGCGGTAAACAATGTAACGGTGGATGAATCTAAATATCTTTTGCCTTTATAACTGCCGCCATTTAAAAGCATTTGCATAATAACAGCAAGATCATCAGCAGTAGAAAATAAACCGGCATGCCCCGCAACGCCACCAAACATTGCAGCGCCCGGATCATGCACATCACCTCTCAGATGCTGTAACCGGAAGTAGTTTTCATTTTCTGTAGGTGCAATTTTTGAAATGGTGAAATGCTCTGCGGGCCTGAAGCCGGTAAAAGTCAATCCCAGCGGATCATAAAATTGTTGTTTCACATAGTCATTTAAAGTTTGGCCGGAAATGGCTTCCACAATCTTTCCCAAAAAAATAAAATCATTATCACTGTAAATATAATTGCCGGTGGGGGTAACGCTGCTTTGTAATATCCTTTGAAACATAGTATCCTGCCAGTCACTTCTCAGGTAAAAATTTTCAGCAATCCTGGTGTTAAAAGAATCGCTTTTTACTGTTCGGTATATATAGCTGATAGGCCATTTACCAAAACTCAGTGTTTCTTTGTAAAAAGGAATCCAGGCCACAAGACCTCCCTGGTGCAGCAGCACATCTTCTATTGTAATAAATTCTTTATTGCTGCCTTTTACCCAATTAAGATAATCTCCTAAATTTTTTTTCAGGTCAATTTTACCGTCATCATATAGCTTCATTACAGCAAGTGTGGTAGCGCATATTTTGGTAACGGAAGCCATATCGTAAATTGACGAAGTGGTAACAATAGCGTTATCATTAAAATCATAACGGCCGTAAGCTTTTTCATAAATTTTTTTGCCATCTTTTGCAAGAAGTACTACACAGCCGGGGAAAGCATGTTCATTAATACCTGCCTGTACAATAGAATCAATCTTTGAAAGACTATCCTGGCTAAAACCTATTTCAACAGGCGACGATACAGGCAGATAATTTTTATTATAAATCAACCCACTGCCATATTTATATTTATCGCAAACCGTTACAGGCAGCGTGCCTGTCGCCGAAATATCACCTTTTAAAAACTCCAGTGCCATTTGCTGGGTCAGGCTATCATCTTCATAACAGGCCAAAAGATTTGGTGCATCACAAAAATTTTTAACCGCATACGGATTACCGAAAACCAAAGTGAACGCTTGCGGATTTTTATTTAAAGCATTGACAAGTGCAACCGCATTTTGAGATATGCCGAAATTATTGGCCGGGTATCTTGCATAAGCATGAATGCCAACGATAATGTTTTTATAGCGCTGACTGATAGCATTAGCTAATGAATCAGCATTTTCTGAATCGCTGTAGTTAAAATAAAACACATCTGCGTTATTATTTAATCTTAAGTTTTCGGCAATTGCATTATCAGCAGAAATACCAACTCCAACATAAGCCGTTGTTTTTTGCTTTTTATTTTTTATTGATAATTCCGGCAGGCTGCCTGAAAAATTTAATAAGGTTATAGCTTGCTTTGCTACTCTCTGCTTCATTTCTTTTAAACCATTATTCAGGTCATCAGCCAGGTGAGCGGTGTCTACTATCATGGCTTTGGTGCCGATGTATTTATATTTTGCGAACAATACTTTTTTGCATCGCCTGTCAATATCTTCCTGCGCAATCAGGCAATCTGTAATGGCTTTATTTATTTTTTCAATGCTGCCCGGTATATCAGCAGGAAGGCAAAGCATGTCGTTGCCGGCTATCAGCGCTTCAGCAGAAATTTCACCGCCCGGGAAAAACTTGGCCACGCCCTGCATATTAAGCGCATCTGTAAAAGTGAGGCCCTGGAAATTCAAATCGTCTCTAAGTAACCCGGTTACGCTTTTCTTTGAAATAGATGTAGCCCGGTTAGCCGATGAATCTATGGCTGGAATATAAAGATGCGCCACCATAACACTGGCTACACCTGCCTTAAAAAGTTGTTTGAAAGGATAGAGTTCAAGAGAATCTAAGGCTGGTATGGATTTATTTATCACGGGCAAATCTTTATGGGAATCAACCGATACATTGCCATGCCCCGGGAAATGCTTGGCGCAGGCCATTATGCCATTATCCTGCATGCCATTCATATAAGCCGTGCCGAGCAAAGCCACCTTGTATTTATCCTCACCGAACGACCTGTCATTGATCACGGGGTTCTGCGGATTATTATTAATATCCACCACCGGCGCATAGTTCACATGAATACCTGCCCGCCTGCATTGGGCTGCGACAAGTTTACCATAATCATACACAAGTGAAGCATCCTGCACAGCACCTAACATGAGTTGATGGTTTAGGGGAAATACACTGTCATAGCGCATACCAAGCCCCCACTCGGCATCAATGCAAACCAGTAAAGGTGTTTTGGCCGCCGCCTGGAAACGATTTACCATATTGGCTTGTTTAACCGGCCCCCCCTGGAACAACACCACGCCACCAATATTATAAGTGTTTATGGCCTCCATTATCTTATCATCGTAGAAGTTTACACCGTTTGCTGTTTTTTCGCTAACCCTTAATAACATTAGCTGGGTAATGCGTTCCTGCGGTGTAAGAGAATTAAACACACTGTCAACCCAGTGCGTTGCAGATGAATCCTTTTGAGCAGTGGAGCTAAAACCATAAATTAGTAAAAAACAAAACATCCATACTTTTCCCGTGGTTTCAAATTTCATAGGCACAATTTACCAAGAGTTGGATAACCGCCATTGTTAAGCCGCATTTTGTGTAAAGAAGGTATAGCCTTTATCTTTTTTGATAACATTATTACAAGACGACAAATGCTGAATAGTGCCGGTTTAAATTTAATTTTGCTGCTGTGTCAGCTTATCGTTTTTTTAAGTGAAAAACATGCATTAAAAAAATTTCTTTGCCAGATATCATCAAATTATTACCCGAAAATATTGCCAACCAGATTGCCGCAGGGGAAGTTATACAACGACCTGCCAGTGCGGTAAAAGAATTGCTGGAGAATGCTATTGATGCAGGTGCCACTGAAATTCAACTGCATGTAAATGATGCAGGTAAAGCCTTAATACAGGTGATTGATAATGGCAAAGGCATGAGTGAAACCGATGCCAGGATGAGCTTTGAGCGCCATGCCACTTCTAAGATTCAAAACATAGATGACCTGTTTCATATTAAAACCATGGGCTTTAGAGGCGAAGCTTTGGCAAGCATAGCAGGTGTAGCCCAAGTAGAACTCAGGACAAAAAATGCCATTGATATAACGGGCACCTGCATTGAGATTGAGAATAGCCAGGTGAAAAGCCAGCAACCTGTTGCCGCTGCACAGGGTACCACAATTTCAATGAAGAATTTGTTTTTTAATGTGCCTGCCCGCCGCAATTTTTTGAAGAGTAACGCTTCGGAAATGCGTCATATTATTGATGAGTTTTCCAGGATCGCCATGGCTTTCCCGGGCATATTTTTTTCTCTCACTTCAAACGGACAGGAAGTTTTTCACTTGGAGAAAAGCACACTTAAGCAACGATTGGTTCAAATACTGGGCAACAATTATGCATCAAAGCTGGTGACCGTTAGTGAAGACACAGATTACCTGAATATTTATGGCTTTGTTGGCAAGCCTGATATGGCAAAGAAAACCCGGGGAGACCAGTAATTTTTTGTGAACAACAGGTATATAAAAAGCGCTTACCTGAACCATGCGGTAATAAGTGCTTTTAATGATATGATCGCTAAAGATAGCTACCCGATGTATGCGTTGTTTATTGATCTTGATCCGTCACGGCTTGATATAAATGTGCATCCGACCAAGCAGGAAATAAAATTTGAAGACGAAAAACTGATCTATGCTTTTGTGCAATCTGCCGTAAAGCATGCGCTGGCGCAATTCAGTATTTCTCCAACACTTGATTTTGATCTTGATATTTCTATCCAGCAAACAGAAGCTGTGAGTAAGCCTTTTACTGAGCAACAAAGATCATCCGCTACAGCCTCATCGCTGTTTAATACATTCACACAAAAACACCAGGCGCATTTTATTGAACGGAAGAGTAACCTGCAGGCATGGGACGAAACCTCAGCACCTGTACAAGAAAAGCTTACATCGCAGCCCGACTTTTTAGATGACTTTTCAAACAGGAATTTTATAAGCCTTGTTTCCCCGCAGGATATAAATAAGCTGCCCACAGGCGATGCTTATATCCAATTGCATTACACATTTATAATTGCTCAAAACAACAATGGCTTTATAGCTATTCACCAGCAAAATGCCCATGAGCGAATTCTTTATGAAAAGTTTGCCAACGCAGTAATAGGCAAGCCGATCCCAACGCAGCGCAGCCTATTTCCTTTGAGTATTACGTTTACCCCACAGGATGCCATTGTAATGAATGAACTGTTTACAGATCTGCAATTATTGGGTTACCTGGTAGAGCCTTTTGGCAGCAATACATTTGTTATACAAGGCACGCCGGCTGATGTAA
>JANLXV010000194.1:0-5278 GCA_031365305.1 Chitinophagaceae bacterium | reverse complement strand
CTGCAAATGCTGAATAATCGTTACCAAATCCATCTTGTTGGTATTTGATATACTGTTCAGTATTTAACACCTTAAATAATTTGTTCTTTGGGGCCGCCTGCACTCCTACATAACCATCATAAGTTAGCCTGGCTGCTCCCGCTTTACCCCGCTTTGTGGTTACTAATATTACTCCATTATTCGCACGAGCGCCATAAATAGCGGTGGCGGAAGCATCTTTTAATACATCGATACTTTCAATATCGCTTGGGTTAATCCCAGCTAAAGGATTCGATTCCGTTTGACTTCCAGTGTTCACTGTTATCGTGCTTGTATTTGTTGCAACGGGTACACCATCAATTATCCAAAGCGGCTGGTTATTTCCGGCAGTGCCAATACCACGTATTCTAACTTCGATAGGTGCACCAGGGTCTCCGCTACGATTTGTGACATTAACACCTGCCAGACGGCCAGTTAAAATCTGATCTGGACTGGTAAAAGGTTTATTAGCGAAATCTTTTTTTGAAATGGATCCTACAGCACCGGTTAAATCGGCCTTTCGCTGCGTACCGTAACCAATTACCACTACCTCACCCAAATCCTTTGTTTTTTGATCGGGCGACAGCGCAACAGTTAGCGACGAAGCGCTACCAACTTTTACTTCTTTCACTTCATAGTTAAGCGATGAAAATTGAAGAACCGCATTCCTGTCAGGCACATTCACAGTAAAAGCACCTGACGCATCTGTAGAGGTTCCCTGGCTGGTACCTTTGACGGTAACACTTACACCTTGCATGGCAGCAGAATTTTCGTCTGTAACAACACCTGTTATACTTTTCGATTGTGAAAAGGATGACAAAACGAAAAGACCGGGACAAGCAAAGAAAAATAGAACAGAGATAAACCTGATAGTAATTTTCAATTTCATAAACAGGTATTTTGGGGTGAAGAATTATTAGTCATCAATCTTGCGTTCATTTAAAAAATAAATAAATTATTTAAAAAACAACAATTAATGATTGTGATAACTCAATAATACCGATTTTACCAAACAAAATCACCCGAAACTTTGCGCAAGCGTTTGCGTAATGTCTAATATCTATATATTTCTTAATGAATAATAGGTTACCGACCATAAAACAGATAGCTGCCCAGCTTAACATATCTACATCAACGGTATCCCGTGCACTGCACGATCACCATAGCATTGGCTTAAGAACCAAGATGCGTGTAAAGGAACTTGCCCAGGCATTAAATTATGAGCCTAACCAGACAGCGATTTTTTTTCAGCAGCGAAAAACATTTACAATAGGCGTTATATTGCCTGAACTTTCCGAAGCTTTTTTTTCTTCAGCTATCAGCGGCATTGAAGACTGTGCTTTTAAAAATAATTACATTGTACTCATTGGTCAATCGCATGATGAAGAGGAAAAAGAAAAACTGCTGATAGAAGCTATGAAGAATCACCGGGTGGATGGGCTGCTGGTATCCATTGCAAAAAATACTACCCGCAATAAAAATTTTGAAAACCTGAAGCGTTATAATATTCCTGTAGTTTTTTTTGATTGCATTCCCAACATTCCAAACATTCATTATGTAGCCTGCAATCTCGTGTCAGGAACTATACAGGCCATAAATTTTTTATTTAAAAAAGGACACCGCATCATAGGTATGATTAACGGGCCTGAAAAATTATCTGCAAGCCAGGAAAGGAAAGCCGGCTATATAGAAGCTATGACCAAAAGCGGGTTAAAATTCGATCCCTCACTCATTGTGAATTGTGATCTTAATACAGAAAGTAATATTGAAGCCACACGTGAGTTGCTATCTTCTAAACGCAAGCCCACGGCTATTGTAGCCTTTAACGACTACGTTGTACAGGATGCAGTGCAATTTGCAAAGTCAAAAAAACTTCGTATTAACAAAGACATTTGTTTTGTAAGCTATGCCAACATGCCCATGAGTAAATATGCTGCCTTTCCGCCCTTAGCCTCCGTTGAACAATTTCCTTATTTACAGGGCCAGAAAGCCACGGAAACTTTATTGGAATTACTTGATAAAAAAGAGGCTGACACAGATAATAACGACACCTATTTTAAAATTATTCTCGAATCGCAATTAGTGATGAAGGATAATAAGTAAATGTTTTCACGCACAGGAATAAAAACGGTTAGTTTTTAGTTGGCGCCGCAGAGGATATTTTTCACGCAAAGGCAAAGGCTTTAATAAATTTAGTTTGGGCTTTGCGTGATTTACGTTCTTAATATTCGCTGTTGATATTCTTTAGCGCTTCTAAGATATTTTTCACGAAAAGGCGCAAAGGAATTAATGAATTTAAATTTTCGCTTTGCGTCTTAGCGTAGAGATTTGCTTTGCGCCTTTGCGTGATTTACTTTCTTAATATTCGCTATTGATATTCTTTAGCGCTTCTCTTGTTTTCCATTTGCCCCTCGTAAAATCAGGAATGCTTTGCAATTGCCCACCCATTGCAATTGATTTTTCACTCAATGGTGATATAGCACTCCATGTTGCAAAATCATAAACATCTAACGGAAACGGTGCCTTTCTTTTTATGCATTCTATAAAAGCATTATCCACGAAAAAGTCCATACCGCCATGCCCGGAATTTTCAGCATCTTTCTCATAGCGCTTCCATAACGGGTGGTCATATTCATCCATATACTTTTTAGGATTTTCCCATTCATCGTTCAAACTTTTATCTTCAAAATAAATCATACCCCTGTCGGCTTCGCCACCATGATGATCCTGCCAAAGCCCGTTAGTGCCCTGCACTCTAAAGCCAAGATTATATGGACGTGGTGAGCAGGTATCCAGGGACAAAACAATGGTTTCCCCGTTGGCAGTTTGTATTTGGGTTGTAACTACATCACCCTGTTTAAATTTTAATTTAGCATTGGGATGATCAGCGCCGCCTTTGGCATGATTAACAATATAGCGGTGCAAACCTCTTGCCTTTGTTGAAACAGATGATAGGGCCGTGAGCCTGTTGCCACGGTTAATATCTACCATCATGCCTACAGGGCCCAGGCCATGTGTAGGGTAATTATCCTGGTTGCCATCAAGATAATATTGCGTTCTCCATTTGGCTTCGCTAAAACCCTTGTCACCAAATTCAACGCTATTACCATCGGGTGTGCCATCATTAAACAATACGCCCCTTAAATCATGCTGGTAGCCCCCCTGTAAATGAATGATCTCTCCAAACATATTTTTCCGTACCATATTGTGGACGGCCATAATATCCCTGCGGTAACAGACATTCTCCAAAATCATAAAGGGCACTTTGGTTTTCTCATGTGTATTTACAATGTCCCAGCTATCCTGCAGCTTAATGCCGGGGCACACTTCCATCCCTACAATCTTTCCTGCATTCATAGCATCTATACCTTGTGGCACATGCCATTTCCAGGGTGTAGCAATTATTACAGCGTCAACATCATTACGCTTCAATAAATTTTTATAATCATAAGGACCGTTACCATATTCAGCCGGCGCTTTTTTACCTGACTTCTTTACCAGTTCCCTCGCCATTGCCATCATGTTTTTATCAGGATCGGCCATAGCAACTACTTCCACATCATTTCTCTTAAGCATTTCAGATAAATGTGTTTGCCCACGTAAGCCAACAGCTATCATACCTATGCGGACTACATCCTGCTTTTGAGATGCAAAGCCTTTTGCAAAATCAAACATGCCTAATGCCATCCCTGTTATTGCAGTGTTTTTTATAAACTGCCGCCTGTGTATATTTTTCATGTATAAGTATTTAAAAAATTATGTGTCGCCAATTAATGAGTCAAATTTAATGGTTAAAAAAATAAATGATCTATAACCAACATCTTCTCATTAGTTAAAAAAAATATTAATAGTCATCAAAGCCATAATAATAATAGGCGCAAGGTTTCAGGATGTAGTAACGGTTACTTAAAAAAATTTTACATCTCAATTTTGAATTTAATTGACCAGGTAAGCTTATCATCTGTTGTTAAATTGAAAACTTATAAATGGTTTTACTATAAAACTGTTCACTGGCTTTTAGAATAGTTGAGGGGAAATGCAGATGATTTGGCGTATCTGGAAAATGTTGGGTTTCAATACAAAAACCAGAACGCCCATTATAGGTGATGTTGTTTTTCCCCTTAACGTTGTTAAGAAAATTACCAGTATAAAAATGTACGGAAGGCTCAGTAGTGTATACATCCATTTTTCGCCCTGTTATTGGTTCTTTTACAATGGCAGCGTGCTTTAGGCCGGCAGTATGTTTTTCTTCCAAAACAAAACTATGATCATAGCCATTACTTAGTTTTAGCTGTTCATTATCTTCAAATATGTCCTGGCCTATTTTTTTAAATGTGGTAAAATTAAAAGGCGTGTTGCTAACCGCAGCAATTTCGCCTGTGGGTACCTGCAGGTTATCTACAGGCAGGTAATATTGCGCCATTATTTTTATTTCATGGGCATTGATAATAGTTGAAGGGTTACCCGATAAATTAAAATAAGTATGCTGCGTAAGGTTTACAAGTGTGGTTCTATCCGAAATGCCTTTGTATTCAATCGTCCAGGCATCCTTCTCATTGAGTGTATATATTACCTCTAAATTAAATTCGCCGGGAAAGCCTTCTTCAAGATGAGGGCTTGTATACTTAAAGCATACGCCGGTGTTATTTTTATTACGGAAGGGAAACGCCGCAAAAATCTTTTTATTAAATCCTTCAGCACCTCCATGCAAATGATAGCCGCCTTCCTTCATGTGTAACTGATAAGGCATGGTGTCAATAGTAACTTTGCCACCATTGATACGGTTAGCATACCGGCCAACTACCGAGCCAATGTAGTAATCATCCTGTAAATAATCCGCAGGATTTTTATAGCCTAAAACGACATCACCTAAATTGCCGTCTTTGTCTTTTACAAATATTGAAACAACCGTTGCGCCGAAATTACACAAGGTCATTTTTGTGCCGTTTTTATTTTCAATGGTGAACAATTGTAAATGATCCGTTACATCAACAAGCGGCGTTACAGCAAGAGAAGAATCAACAAGTTTTACTGCCACGTTATTCTGTTTACAATATTGCTTTTAAGACAATGGGTTATTAAAGATGAGAATATTTTTTTAAAGTGATACGGCGATAAATTTTGAAGCGGGAGCCTGCACGATAAAAAATAAGGGCTAAAAAGAAACAAACGTTTTACTGCACAGCCTAACAGCTATTTCTTTATGTTTGACAATTGCTTTAATCATTTACTACTTATCTGCCAGGTATGCTTCAGGCCG
>JANLXV010000190.1:0-6658 GCA_031365305.1 Chitinophagaceae bacterium | reverse complement strand
AGGCCTGAAGCGGTATAACGCAAGCTGGATACATGATGCGTATTAATCAATTTTTTTGCAGTTTATATTTGTAGAGATGAATACTTCACAGTTGAGGCGGGATGATTTGTTTTTTGATGTTGAGGCATCCCAAAAAAGTATCAAGTATGTAGAGATCATCCTTCCGCTTGCCATTCCTAAAACCTTTACATATAGTGTGCCTGTTGGGCTAAACGAAAAAATAAAAGCTGGCTGCAGGGCAGAAGTGGTATTTGGAAAAAATAAAAAGTATGCAGGAATTATAAAATCAATTTCAAATGAAAACCCCGGTTATGAAGTAAGAGATATTATACAGGTGATTGATGAAGAGCCGGTAATTTTTGAACAACAATTGCACTTGTGGAACTGGATATGCAAATATTATATGTGCAGCGAAGGCGAAGTAATGGCGGCTGCATTGCCCACACATTTAAAGTTAAGCAGCGAAACCACTTTGTGTTTTAACGACGAATATGGTGATGATTTTTCTGACCTCGGTAATGAAGAATATCTTATTGCCGAGGCTTTGCTGCTAAAAAATGAATTGTCCATTTCACAAGTTCAGCAGTTGCTTGACGTAAGGCAGGTTTATCCCGTGATAAAAAAGCTTATAGATAAAAAAGTGTGTTTTGCTTATGAAGATGTGAAAGATAAATACAAGGTTAAAACAAAAAACTTTGTATTGCTGAACCCGATGTATAATAACGAAGATGCATTAAGTGATTTAATGAACAATTGGAGCAAAGCACCAAAGCAGCTTGAAGTGCTTTTGAGTTACCTCCATCTTTTAAAAACAGAAGGCGAAGTAAGCCAGCCTGCTTTATTAAAAAAGTCTTCAGCAACTTTGCCCCAGTTAAAAGGCCTCGTTGATAAAAACATTTTATTTATTGAAAAAAGGAGTGTCAACAGGTTGCCTTCTTTACCAAAAGATATTTCCGTTGATTTTATTTTAAGCGGTGCACAGCAAAGATCGCTGGAAGAGATCAGCGCATCTTTCAAAGATAAAAATGTATGCCTTTTACATGGTGTTACCAGCAGTGGTAAAACGCTTATTTACATTAAACTTATCGAAGCGGTTATTGCCTCAGGCCGGCAGGTGTTGTATCTATTACCGGAGATAACCCTAACCGCACAAATCATACGCAGGCTGCAAAAATATTTCGGCGGAAATGTTTCCATCTACCATTCAAAGTTTAGTAATAATGAAAGAGTAGAACTATGGAATGCCATAAAATCCGGCGAAGTAAAAATAATTTTGGGTGCAAGAAGTGCATTGTTCCTGCCGTTCAGCAAGCTGGGTTTAATTATAATTGATGAAGAGCATGATGGCTCATTTAAACAACAGGATCCTGCGCCACGGTATAATGCCAGAGATGCAGCTATTTATTATGCATCATTGTTTGAGGCAAAAGTATTACTAGGCAGCGCCACACCATCCATCGAATCGTTTTATAACGCTGCAACCGGTAAGTTTGGATTGGTAGCACTTGATGAAAGATTTGGAAATATAGAGCTGCCGGCAATAGAGGTCATTAACACACACCAGGTTGCTTCTTCAAAAAAAGGTAAAGTAACTATTTCACCACAATTGAAAGCAGCCATACAGCAAACGGTTGACAACGCCAGGCAAGTCATTTTATTTCAAAACAGAAGAGGCTATGCGCCGTTCCTGTTTTGTGGTACCTGCGGCTTTGTTCCTCATTGTGATAACTGCGACGTAACGCTTACCCTTCATAAATTTTCAAACCGGCTGCATTGCCATTATTGCGGCACCAGTTATCCTAAGCTTACAACATGCCCGCCATGTGGCTCAGTAAACTGGATAGAAAAGAATTTTGGTACTGAAAAAATTGAGGAAGAACTGGAAACGGATTTTCCCGATTTTAAAATTGCCAGGATGGACGTGGATGCTGTAAAAGGTAAACATGCACATGAAAACCTCATAAGCATTTTTGAAAAACATCAATTAGATATTTTAGTAGGTACACAAATGGTTGTGAAAGGTCTTGATTTTGAAAAGGTAGCTCTTGTTGGCATTTTAGATGCGGATGGGCTTTTAGGTTTTGCCGATTTCAGAGCGAATGAAAGAGCCTTTCAATTAATGGAGCAGGTGAGTGGCAGAGCAGGAAGAAAGCTTGAGCAGGGAAAAGTATTGATACAATGCGGTAAAACTGATCACCCGATAATAACTCTTGTGCAACAGCATGATTATTTAAAATTCTTTAATTATGAGTTAGAGAACAGGAAGCAATTTAATTACCCGCCTTTTAGCCGGTTGATAAAACTTATTCTTAAGCATAGAATTAATGACGTTGTTTCACAAGCGGCAGAGACACTTTTTGCGAGCCTTGCCAAAACCATGACGAACTTTATAATAGGGCCGGCCTCGCCTGTGGTTAACAGAGTAAGAAGTTTGTACCTGATGGAAATATTAATAAAGCTGCCCAGGGATGTTGCAAGCTTAAACGCTTATAAAGCTGTTGTATCTAATTGCATTAATTTGTTACATGTGCAAAAACAATTTAAAAGCGTCACTGTAATTATTGATGTAGATCCTTTATAAAACCTCCTGATGATCATTCACGAAAATTATTTCTTAAAGGCACTTCATACTTTTCATATTCCTGTTTATGCAAAATATTTTGCTGCGTTTAAATCGGTAGATGAACTGCAGGAAATATTGAATGATCAAAACAATGCGCTTACTCAAAAGCTGATCCTTGGCGGGGGAAGCAATATTCTTTTTACAAAAAATTTTAATGGGCTGATTCTAAAAAATGATATTGGCGGCATTGAAAAAATAATTGAAGATGATAGCCATGTATATGTAAAAGTTGGGGCCGGCGAAAATTGGCACCGCTTTGTGATGTATTGCATAGCAAATGAATTAGCCGGTGTTGAAAATTTATCATTGATACCGGGTAATACCGGGGCTTCGCCTATGCAGAATATAGGGGCTTACGGCGTTGAAATTAAAGATGTGTTTCATAAACTTGAAGCCTTTAGTATTGCAGATAGAACAATGCAAAAATTTTCTGCAGATGAATGTGAATTTGGCTACCGGCAAAGTGTATTTAAAACCCGGTTACGAAATGAATATATTATTTTGTTTGTAACTTTTCGCTTAAACAAAGTGCCTGTATTTAATACGTCTTATGGCGCAATTGAACAGGAGCTTGAAAAAATGGGTGTGAAAAAGCTTAGCCTCAAAGCTATATCAGATGCAGTTATTGCGATCAGAACAAAAAAATTACCTGATACCAATATTATAGGCAACGCAGGTAGTTTTTTTAAGAACCCTGAAGTGCCTCAGCGCCAATTCCACGAATTACAACAAAATTATACCGGCATACCTGGTTATAAATTAACTAATGGAAAAGTAAAGCTTGCTGCCGGTTGGCTGATTGAACAGTGTGGCTGGAAAGGCTATCGAAAAGGCGATGCCGGTTGTTATGATCAGCAGGCCTTGGTATTGGTAAATTATAGGAATGCCAGCGGCGATCAGATCTACAATTTGAGTGAAGAGATCAAACAAAGCGTAAAAGAAAAATTCAATGTTGATATTGAAAGAGAAGTAAATATTATTTGACTAATATCAATGCAATGCATTTTGCTATGCTGTAATATCATATTCTAAACAAAAGAATATGAAAGCAATTTTCCCGTTTCTTGTAATTATAATCAGTACCGCTGTTTGTTATTCACAGGATAAAAGCTATTCATCAGCCGGTGAAAGAGCGCAAGATGTATTTGGTGAAATCGGTGGCAATGGTTTATTGATCTCTGTAAATTATGATACCCGCCTGGCACCGAAACAAAATGGAATAGGAGCAAGAGCCGGAATAGGCTATATCGCAGACCCTTTTGGTGACGCTGATGGCATTACAATTCCGCTCGGTATAAATTATCTGATTGGAAATAAAAGTTCATACCTCGAATTAGGGGCAGGTGTAACAGTATATTCTTTAAAAGGCACTTCTTTGTTTGATGTTTATGTAAGCGAAAGCGGCGTTATATACGTACCAAGTATTGGTTACCGCTACCAGCCAATACATAAGGGTTTTACAGGGCGAATATTTATTTCACCCATAATTACAAACGGCGGCTCTGCTTTTTGGTTAGGGCTAAGTGCCGGCTATAAATTTTAAGTAGTTATTTAAAATTCTCATCATCCAATTCCTCATCACTAAATGTTTGGGAACTCATGTTAAGCATGCTTCCCATAAGATCTTTAAACTCAATTTTGCCTTCCAGAACTTTTTTGCTGATGAGCGAATGTGTTGCCAGGCCATGTAGAACAAATTCCATCAGCAAAGCATTTTCTTTTGCATGAGATGTAGGAAAGTATTTTTTTACAAGCCCGAACAAGCCATCTACTTTATACAGTAATTGTATTTTATCCTCATCTTTTGTTTCCAGAAATATATTAAGATGATTACCTGCATCAAACCAGCGGGTTATTGATTTATAAGGATTCTCGTCAGCACCCACATCTTTACTTCTTTTCTTTTTAAAGGTATCAGGGTTTGGAAAATATTTTGAAAACTGTGTACGTATGGCTTTCTCCATAAGATTATAGGCCACCTGGTAAGGGCCTTCCTGTTCACCTTCATACACTAATTCTATCTTACCGGTAATAGATGGAATAACGCCATTCAAATCACTGATCCATACCTGCGTTTCTTTTTCTTTGTTGATGATGGCACGGCGTTCAGCAGCACTGATCGCATTTTCAAACGCAGCAATGGTGAGCCTTGCAGATACGCCACTTTTTTTATCAACATATTCGCTGCTTCTTGCTTCAAACGAAACCTGTTCTATTAACCGCTTTATAAGGTCGCTTACTTTTACTCTTTTGCTTTGCTCGTCATGAATGTGCGCTTCCTGTTCGGTAATAAGTAATGACGTTTCAATAGAAGAAGGATAATGGGTTAATATCTGGCTTTGAATCCTGTCTTTCAAAGGTGTTACAATGGCCCCACGGTTAGTATAATCTTCAGGGTTGGCAGTAAACACAAATAGAATATCCAACGGTATTCTTATTTTAAAACCACGAATCTGCAGATCACCTTCTTCAAGAATATTGAACAGTGAAACCTGTATCCTTGCCTGCAGATCTGGTAATTCATTAATAACAAAAATACCACGGTTGCTGCGTGGGATAATGCCATAATGAATTACTCTTTCATCTGCATAATTGAGTTTTAGATTAGCTGCTTTTATGGGGTCAATATCGCCAATAAGATCAGCAACACTTACATCTGGTGTGGCTAATTTTTCACCATATCTTTCAATCCTATGGAGCCATTCAATGGGTGTATCATCTCCCTTTTCTTCTAAAATATTTTTAGCATACCGGCTTAAAGGTGCATAAGGATCATCGTTTACATCGCTGCCTGCAACGATCGGGATAAATTCGTCAAGCAGTTCGGTCATCTGCCTGGCCATTCTAGTTTTAGCCTGGCCACGTAAGCCAAGAAATAAAATGTTGTGCCTGCTTAGCAAGGCTCTTTCTGTGTCAGGGATTACAGAATCTTCATAGCCGAGAATACCAGGGAAGGTGATTTCTTTTTTGCTGATCTTCTGAATAAGATTATCTCTTACTTCCTGTTTAATAGGCTTGGAAATGTAGCCTGATTTTTTTAATTCGCCGAAGGTTGTAATGTTTTTTGTCTTCATAAATTATATTAATAACACACATTTAGTGCATTAGCTTTTTAATGCGGATAGTTTTGTAGTAGCAGGTATTAATAGACTGTCTTCCTTTTGCCGCTTTCAAAATCTTTAAATATAAATGCGCCAAGGCGATCGAGAGAAGCGAAGAAAGCTTTGCCATTATTGGTCTCGGTAAATTCTGTTACAAACCTTTGCAAGTAAGGATCGCTGGCTATCATGAACGTTGTAATTGTGATCTTTAATTTTTTGCATTGCGCTGCAAGATTCATGCACCTGTTAAGAATGCGCCTGTCTACACCAAAACTATTTTTGTAATACCGCTTACCAATTTTAAGACAGGTAGGTTTTCCATCAGTGATCATAAAGATTTGCTTATTCGGATTTTTCCGCCGTCTTAAAATATCCATAGCCAGGTGAAGGCCTGCTACAGTATTTGTATGGTAGGGCCCAACCTGTAAGTAGGGTAAGTCTTTAATTTCAACTGTCCAGGCATCGTTGCCAAATACTACAATATCTAAGGTATCTTTCGGATACTTTGTTGTAATGAGTTCGCTCAAGGCCATCGCCACTTTCTTCGCAGGTGTTATTCTATCTTCTCCATACAATATCATACTGTGCGAAATATCAATCATCAACACGGTTGAGGTCTGTGCCTTATAATCTGTTTCTTTTATCTCAAGGTCATCCTCAGCCATTTTGAAACTATCAATACCGTGATTGATTTGCGCATTGCGAATTGAGGCTGTAAAGTCAATCTGTTCTAAACTGTCACCAAATTGGAAAGGCCTGGTGTCCGGGCTAATCTCATCACCGGAGCCGGGCTTAAACGTATTATGATTGCCTTGCTTTGTTTTTTTTAGCTTGCCAAAAATTTCTTCCAGGCTTCTCTTTCTGATGCCCTGTTCAGTTTTAGGTGTAATTTTTATTTCGCCGTTCTGTTTGTTTTCATCAATGTAGCCTTTGT
>JANLXV010000187.1:0-5790 GCA_031365305.1 Chitinophagaceae bacterium | reverse complement strand
ATCTATTTTACTCTTTTAACTAACTATGAAGTACATCATCATCCCCGCATACGTGCTGCTTTTTTCCGTAACGGCTTTTAGCCAGTCGAAACAATACAAATATTACTTTGATAAAGACCTGAATGCAGCCACACCCTCAGCCGCAGTTATCAAAGGCATCGGCGAAATGAAAGAAGGGTTGCTGGAATTCAGGCTATACAATGTTGCCAATGATCACTTAATTTCTGTTGAACATTATTCAGATTCATCTTTGAAAATAGAGAATGGTCTTTTTCAGACTTACAATATTAAAGACCAGCTATTAACCGAAGGCGCTTATAGTATGGGCAAAAAGGATGGCCCCTGGATAGAGTGGGATAGTGTTGGGCGGGTGACAGATTCCACCCTATTTGCAAAAGACAAAGTTACACTTGAGCTTAAAAAAAGCTATGCTTCAAACGGCCGGCTGCAAAGCCTTACCATTACGAACAATAGTACGAATGAAATGGAAAGCACTTCCTACAATGATGATGGGCAGCTATGGGGTGTTACAAAATTTAAAGGCAATGATGGCATTGTAATGCGGTATGATAAAAGCGTATTGATAAGTACCGATACTGTGCATTCAAGAGAAGAAAGAGAGGCAGAGTTTGAAGGTGGTGAGCAGGCCTGGAGAAATTATATAGGTGAACAGGTAAATAAACATATTAAGCAATTGACACGGGCCGGCGTATCAGGTACGTGCCGGGTTAGGTTTATTATAAACAAAGATGGCAATATAGAGGCAGTTGAAGCTACCACTATGCAGGGCACAGAACTGGCCAGGGTGATAGTATCTGCCATAAAAAATGCACCAAAGTGGAAACCGGCCTCGCAATACGGACGTCCTGTAAAAGCTTTTAGAGAACAACCAATAGCTTTTAAAGTTGAGTAATGTAAGGGTTGCCAATCTTTTTTTAAGGTCGGCAACCCTTAAATTTAGCTGCGCATTTCTCAATCCCGCATGTGCCAGGGTGGTGTTCAGGCTCAGCAATACAGTTGGATAATTCGGTGACTCAGTATTCTGCAATTAATGTGTCAGCAGGTATTTTTAATTTTTCATGTAGCGCCCTTATCATGGTTAATGAAAGTTTGCGCCGGCCGCTTAATATTTCGGATTTACGGCTACGGCCCCCCAAAATTTTAGTAAGCTCTTTTTCATCAAGTTCTCCTTGTTCTATGCGGAATTTGATAGACTCCAAAGGATGCGGTGGCGGAACCGGATAATTTTTTTTTTCATAAAGCTCCACTAATGTTGATAGTATTTCCAATTCATCAGCATTCTTTTGACTGAGTTTTATATTCGTCTGCATCAGGTCATAGCAGCGCTGTAATGCGGCTTCGTAATCTTTTTTTGTTTTAACCGGCTTTAACATAGTTCACTTTTTTTGCGTCTATTTTATCATACTCCTTATGCGTTCCAATCCACACAATGAAAATAATTTGTAAATAATATTCAATATCAACAACCAACCTATAGGTATTTCCGTGGATATTAAATACAACTCTTTTATTGCTAATAACCGAGGCATTACCAAATTGTAGTTTTAATTCATTATTACTTTTCCAATGAGCATTGCTACATTCTTTATACCATGATAACAAAGACTGCTCTGCTTCTTTTTTCTTTTTAGCATATATTCTTAATGTTTTTACAGCAATTATTCTCATTTGTAATAATCAAATATACACCAAATGTTACCAAACTGGTAACGGTCTTAAATGATTGTTCTGCTCTTTGGGTTTCTATTGCTTTGCCATAGCTTCCTCAGCAGCTTTTTTTACAATCGCTAAATCATTAACACCACGGAAACCGCTAAAGCCGCAGGAGATGCGGGTTTCAGCATCAAGTTGAATAGGTTGGCCGCCTTCCCAACCCATCAGGTCAGGGAGTTCTATACCAAAATCTGCATGGTTAAGCTTATCTGCAAAAACAAGTTTTTCATACTCACCGGTTTTGTAGCCGGTTATCCAAACCTGCGATGCTTTCCGATAAGCCACATCATAAAATCTCCGGCCTCTTAGTTTATCATTTCCCCATATTTTTCCATAAATATTCCCGGCATCATCTATTATGCAAACTGCTGCATTTCCGCCGGAGATCTTCCAGTCTGCTTCACTTGTTTTATAAGTTGGTACCTGGGCAGACATATTGTCCATCATCAGGTTGATGATCTGTTGAAGTTTATCGTTTGTCATGGTTAAATGTATACAAACTCCAGGTATTTTTTGTAACCAATATACCCTCTAATGTTGATAGGTTAATTCATCGGCCATAGCCCCGCGGTCCTTTACTATCATTTTTAAAATTTTACCAGAGGCATCTTTTATAAACTCAAATTCAAGATCACGATCTGTTGTAAAAAATATCGTTTGAGATTTAGGTAAAAGTGTATAACTGTTGCCCCCACCTTTAAGTATAAGCATCTTGTCCTGCCTGGTCAGGGTCATAATGCCTGACTGCGCGCTTTTATAAGAGCCTCTAAAAGCGTCTAATTGTTGTGGTGTTAACTCCATTACAGCCCTGGTATTTTTATATTCCGGCTCATGATGATTATAGCTCAGGATGCGGCTCATCTTCCATACGCCGTTCCTCAGCACCCATAATTGTGTAAAGCCTGCATCGCCGCTATGCACTTCAGGCTTGCCGGTTGGCGTAACATAAAATGAATGTTCGCCTGAAATTATAGCGCCATAAATTTTATCACCATCTTTCATGAGATATACTTTTACCGTGCCTGCAATTTCCTGCCGCCTTACCCTTGAAGTGGCATCGCCGCAAATATTTTTATCCAATGCATTAATGAGCGATCCGGCATCTGTTGTAACGCCTCCTTTATCATGATAGAACTCAACATCATCCGTTACAAAATCTTTAAAGTGCGCCGTATCGCAGGTGTTATAGGCAAGCCAGAAGGCGCTGTCCAAATGCAGGATGGTGGCGATTAACTGCTGTTCTTTTGATTGCGCCTTTAAACCTTTTGAATACATACTTATTAATATCAAAAGCAGGCAGAATAATTTTGTTTGCATAATAGTTATTGATTAATGACCACTTTTTTTATACCCTGGCATAACGCTTTTACACGGTTATAGGCTTCATCTGAGTTTTCAGTTTTATCTAACTTTATTTTCAGGTGGCCGGGTTCTTTTTTTATATAGAAAGTGGTATGGTCGTCCAGCGCTATAGTGCCATTAATGGTGGCATTGACAAATGACGTATTACTCCGCCAGCCTAATTTATAATCCATGTATTTTTCCACGTCCCTGTTTTTGTTTTCGCTAAAATTGGCGATCATGGAATAGTATTGTTCGTTCTCACTATAAGTAATATCAATATTTTTATTATTGTGATTACAGGATAACAATGTAAGGCAGGAAATAATCCCTGATATGACAGCTAACTTTTTCATTGAAAATATTTTCCGGTTAATAATAATTCTGCATGACCTGCCTGATCAATGCACTTGTTTCAATAAAGTTGTAGCTGAAATTAACCGTTGAAGTTGATTACAAAAATAATGAAGGAAACGATAGTTTATTTTTGTTTTTATAGGTGGCAATACGGGGCAATAAGCGGCATCAGCTCTTTGGTTAAACCTTAAATAGCATAAAAAAAGGGGACGAATAGACCGGCCTTTTAATTGCAGTTTGCGAAAGCCATATTGTTGAGTATTTTGCTGCCGCATTAAACAGTTACATCAACCATGAAAACACTTTCTCTTTGTGTGATTTTATTAATAGGCCTGCAGGGTTACACCCAGAAATATGAAAGATATTATGATTATAACTGGCAGCCCACCTTTAATAATATGGCCAGGTTTTACACACTTGTACAAAAGAAAGATTCTGTATGGGAACGCAACGATTATTTTTTGTATGAAAAAAGCCTGCAGATGCATGGCTTCTACAAAGACGATTCCTGCACCATTGCACACGGGCATTTTGAATTTTATCATCCCAACCGCCACCTGAAATCATCAGGGCCTAATTACAATGGTAAGAAAGAAGGGATTTGGCTATCCTTTTATCCGGATGGTACCATGGAAGATTCATCGGTGTATAGTAATGGTGTGTTAACCGGCACCTCTATATCTTATTATCAAAACGGCTATCTTAAAGATTCCTCTGTATGGAAGGCGGATGGCAGCGGTGTATATGTGTCGTGGTTTGATAATGGACAGCCATCTTCGGCGGGCCGCTACTCAGCCGGTGCACGCATGAGTGGGGTATGGCAGTTTTTTCATCTTAACGGCCAGGTAAGCTCACAGGAAGACTATTATTTTGGGAAGCTGGTTAATAAAAAATATTTTGATGAAGAGGGGAGACCCATGGTTGACACCACTGATCGTACCACAAGTGCAGAATTTAAAGGCGGCCCTTTTGGCTGGAGCAGGTATCTTAAGAAGCAATTGTTTTTTCCCGACAGGTATAAGCTGGATAATGCGGATAAAGCTTTTGTTGTAGCAGATTTTATAATTAATGAAGATGGCAGCATAGGCGACGTCATTATATCAACGCCTTTACATCCTGATTTTGATATCATAGCTTACAAAGCATTAAAACATTCTCCCACCTGGCAGCCGGCACTATCGCATAACCGCCGTGTAAAAGATTATCTCCGCCAGGTAGTAGGCTTTACACAGGATAGATAAAATTTAAAAACTACAGGCTACTGTCCCGGGTAAAACCGGGACTTTTTTTATTGAAGGTAATAGGTTAAGATCTGTGAATATAGTTTCCAATTCTTTATAAAGTTCTATAGCCAGGTTTAATGAATCAATTGTATAAATACATATCTTAAGCATACATATTTATTTGCTAAATAGCTGACTACATGCTCTATACAAATTGTAACATTTCCTGCTGATGTTTATAGAAGGTAAAGCTTAAGTTTGCTTGTTATAACGCTTCTACAAAGCATGAAGATCAAATCATTTCTTGCCAAACCTTTTGCTAATTATATTTTTAAAAAGATAAAAAGCGGCAGTGCCACGGCAATTGCCGACCAGGATGCCATATTTCAATTACTTATTAAAACAGGGATAAAGACCGAATTCGGCAAAAAACATGCCTTCAGCGAGATTAAAAGCTATGCTGATTTTTGTGAGCATGTACCTGTAAGAACTTATGAGGATTTTAAGGATTATATCAATGCCATAAAGCAGGGCAAACATAACGTACTTTGGAAAGGCCTGCCAATATATTTTGCAAAAACGAGCGGTACAACAAGTGGTATAAAATACATTCCGATATCTAAAGATTCTATACATAACCATATTGATACAGCCCGTAATGCGTTGTTATGCTACATGGCAGAAACCGGCAATACAGCCTTTGCAGATGGTAAACTAATTTTTTTAAGTGGCTCACCGGAACTGGAAAGAATAGGGGGTGTGCCCACCGGCAGGCTCAGTGGCATTGTTAATCATCACGTACCACGGTACTTAAGGGCCAACCAGCTTCCTTCGTTTGAAACGAATTGTATTGATGACTGGGAAACCAAACTGGAAAAGATTATTGATGAAACCATAAAGGAAGACATGCGTTTGATCAGCGGCATTCCGCCATGGATGCAAATGTATTTTGACCGCTTAAGGCAAAGAACCGGTAAACAGATCAAAGACATTTTCCCCAATTTTTCTGTAATGGTGCATGGTGGCGTAAACTATCAGCCTTATAAAACAAAGTTGAATGAGAGTATCGGTAAAAAAATTGATACGGTAGAATTGTACCCGGCCAGCGAAGGATTTTTTGCTTTCCAGGATAGCC
>JANLXV010000155.1:0-4763 GCA_031365305.1 Chitinophagaceae bacterium | reverse complement strand
CACTCGCCAGGCAACAATGTGCATCAATGGTGCACCGAAATGGTTTTACACCCTGCAAAGCAGTGTAGTAACTAACACAGCCTGTCTGGGGATTTTCGGCGGCAAACAAATGGTTATAAATTGTTTTTTCTATTTCATTGATGTATTTGGCCTCGCCGGTAAGGTTGTACAATACCTGGTTAAACTGAAGCCAGGTAGTGGTTACGCAACCTTCGCCCATGTGGCTATCATTTTCTGCAGGCAGGTTAAAATCTGCCCTGTAAAACTCATGTTCACTTGCTGTGCCCGTTATGTACAGTTTATATGTTGACACATCTTTCCAGGCGTTTTCGGCTGCTTTCAACAAAGTTTTATCGCCGGTTAACTGGTATAGTTTTACAATGCCGGTTAGGTTAGAGGTCATTTCATACGCCTTGGCATTGGCAGTTTTATCTACTTTGCCAATCGTATTTAAAGTAGAAATTATTTTAGGTCCGTTGGCATAGTCATAAGCCTTGATAATGTAATTACAGAAGTTAAGATATTTTTTGTCGCCGGTATATCGGTATAAATAAGTCATGGGTTCCAGCACACTGGTAGAAGCCATTCCGACATGGCCGGATGATTCAATGATGTTGCGCTGGCCTGGCTGCTCCCCAAATGTTTTGCATAATAAATTACCCATTTTTATGGAGGATTCTAATGCTGGTTTATGCCCCGTAACAGCGTAATAACTCAGCAAGCCAAGTATATTATATTTGTGTGCCCATACATCCCAGTGTGTCCAGTAATTTTGTGGAAGGTAAGTACCCAGGTAGCCATCTTCGTTTTGACAAGCAATTAAAACATCTACAATCCTGTCCATCTGTTTTTTTAATTTTTCATTCTTTGTAGATTGCCAAACACGGCTGGCTGCATGCAAATATTTTCCAGTGTATTCTCCCACCCAGGTTTGTTTGCCCGGCCTGTTGTAGTAACATTCTAAAATACCCGTTTCATCTATCTTTAATAACCGTTGGGTAAGGTTATCATTCAACCGTTCATTCAGGTAACCACCAAAATTAATATCGCCCAGATCAAATGGCATTGATTCATCAGGCACTACATTTTTTACTGCAGGATATTCCCGGTGTTCCTGCAGCCGTGGGGTACTTATGTAAGAAAATAAAGAGGTATGATTAATGGCTCCAGGCAATGCTTTGGCAGTAAACGAATAATCAATTTTGTAAGCACCCGGTGTTTGTAATGCTACAGCAATTTCATAAGTTGAATCCGCATTATTGCCAACAATAAAATTTTCGCTTTTTTCAAATGCCACTTCATTGTTCAATGGATTGTACACCTTTGTTTTTATGGTACCTTCAATGCTGTCAATAGGCACTTTTAAAGTAAAGCGTAAAGTATCAGCAATTTTTGTATCGGCATTTATAAAGGCTACCGGTTTGTAATTCGATGAAACACTTACCACATCCGAAAGCTGTACATCTCCAATAGTATGAGGGCCGCCATACATACCACCATTGCCCCCGGTATCATCCACCCGTATAGCAATTACATTTTCTTTATCCCACTCAATTATGCCAAAAGGGATTACGTAAGACCTGTCTATGTCCCACCCGGTAATACCACCAATTTTATGGCCGTTAAAATAGGTTTCATCAGCATCATCTATACGCCCCAAAGAAACCTGAACCGCCTTTAACAACTGGTTCTTTTCTTTCAGTGAAGAGGGCAATATAACTTTAACCCGATACCAGGCAATGCCGTCATATTTATCATAACCTTGTCTTTCCCAAAAGGTATCTATTTTAATGGTTTTCCAGGCTTCGTCGTTAAAACCAGGTTTAGCAAACTCAGCATTATCACCGATAGTAAATTTCCAAACATTGGGCAGTGTTGCACCAGCATTATTGTTGTTGGATTTAAAGCCTAACAATGCAAAACTGATAAAACCGGAAACAATGATGCTGGTAATGATTATTAAAATGCCTGTCTTTTTCCTCATGATTAGATGCTTATAAAATTTGTGATGATTAACGTAATGGGAGTGCATATTGGGAATGTGAATTGGAATCATTTTTTTTTTGACCAGTCCCGATTTTTTTCGGGAGCCGGGCTTTTAGTTATCAATTTGGCTGCATTGGCCTCGTCCTGAAAACTTTGGGATACATTTATCGTAATATAAGAACAGATGCTTTTTTATATTTATCATTCTTTTTAAGCCAGTAGCGAACTTGCAGCAGTATTTAGTGCATTCAAAAGAATATTTCTCTGGCATTAAAAATTTTCTTCGTGAAAAGATAATTTTTTCTTCTGCAATTTTATGATTCTATTGACTGCTTGCCTCTATACTAAAAGTTGTAAAACTATATTCCAATCTATACAGTTTTTATCATGAACTCTACCCTCAAATTTAATTTATACTCCGGCATAAATTATACACCCCAGCCCTGCAATAAACAACACGAACAGTGCTTTAAACTTTATTAAAACCATTGGCCCGGCCTTATTAAAAACAAATAAAATAACAAATGATGAAAAACAAATGGAGTTATTTTTTTGCTGTGGGCTGACTTATTATAAAGCAAAAAATTTAAAAAAGGCCGGCAAGTATTTAAACGAAGTAATACTGTTTGGCAAAATTAATTTTCAGTCTATGGTGTATAAAGCCTCCCGGCTGCTTGCAATGGTTATTCATTACGAAGACAGTAATTTGGAATACCTTCAATATGCCATGCGTTCTTACAAACGTTCATCCGGCAACAAAGAAAAACTGCTTAAAACAGAAGTTGTTATTTTTAAAACATTAAAGTTTCACCCTGATAAAAACGGGCACATCAAAAATGAGGTAATGTGGAATAAAATATTACCATCCATATCTGCTATTGAAAAAGATAAGTATGAAATGCAACTGGGTAAATATTTTGATTTTACCGGGTGGATAAAAACAAAATTCAAAATAGTAAATTGAACAGCGATTTTTTAAAAATAAAAATACATTTTTTTGAAAAACAACGGGTCAGGAAGTAATATCAAAAGGCTTTGAAATTACAAAACAAAATTGTAGACTATAACGAAGTGGGAAGCCATTAAATAAGTGCGGCAATTACATCAATGAAAAAATAAAAAATGAAACTATTTCTTTTTATCATTCTCTTTTTATTCAATATCACAGCAAATGTAAAAGCGCAATTAACACCAAAAGCAATTATCTTGTTCGATGGCAAAACCTTTGCTGGCTGGGAAGGAGATACCCTAAATACCTGGCGCATCATCAACAAAGCTTTAACGGGTGGAAGCCTTACAGAAACGGTACCGCACAATGAATTTATTGCGACTACCGAAAGCTTTGCAGATTTTGAATTGACGCTGGAGTTTAAAATAGCCGGCACCGGCTTTGTAAATGCAGGGGTGCAGTTTCACAGTGAGCGTTCCAAAAATCCGGCTTATGAAATGATAGGATACCAGGCAGATTTGGGTAAGGGTTACTGGGCTAGTTTATATGATGAATCCCGCAGAGATCTTACCATTGTGCAACCAGACAGCGCATTGATCAAGAAAATACTTAAGCCGGCTACCTGGAACCGTTTTAAAATAAAAAGCGTTGGAAGAAGAATACGTATCTGGTTAAACGATGTGCAAACAGTTGACTATAACGAACCCGATGAAAAAATTATACATACCGGAAAAATTGCATTGCAAGTGCATGGTGGTGGAAAGGCATTGGCTGCTTACAGAAATATTAAAATAATCAGGTTGTAAGATTGGTGCTAACTTTTAGAAGTTGCCTAAAATTATTGGGGAATTATATCGGGATGCTGAAGATCATTATAGATGCTGATTTGATTTTGAGATTTTTAAACGACTGATGCTGGATGCTATTAAATGCTAATTATAAAAATTATTATCCGGGCAAAGATGCAGCTCTGGTCATTATTGTTGTGTCAGTTGTCATGTACAGCTAACCATTGTGGATCTTTAATAGCCTTATATATATTCACTTGTTAATACTTTTTATTGGAACTGCACCATAGGATACAAGGGATGAAGAGCATTGCATAATAAGCGGCCTGGCCTTCGGCTCATTGCTATAAGTTATTGAAACCACCATCAATTTAACTTATACGTCATGCCATCCAATCACTTATCAAAACTAATTTCGTAAGAAAAATAAAAACATAAAATGAAACAGACACAAAGAAAACGAAGAAAGATGTCAGTATTAAAATGTTTACTAATTGCCAGTTCTTTTTTCGTAACACTAATGGCATCGGCAAATCCTAACCTGATAAAAATTACCATTACACCAAACCAATCCGGTATAATTACAGCAGTCATACAAAAGGCAATTGATTCCTGTGGGGCAAGTGGAGGAGGTGTGGTGTTTTTCCCGGCAGGAAATTTTACTACCGGTGGCATACAGTTAAAAAGTAAGGTGAGTTTGCAAACCGAAAAAGGAACTATTATTTATGGAAGCGATAAATATGCCGACTATAAAAATGATGCTTTTATTTTTGGAGAAAACCTTACCGATATTGCCATTCTGGGCGAAGGAATTATTGATGGAGTGGATTGCAAAAACACGGAAGGTGAAGAAGGTTTTCGTGGGCCCCATTGCTTAAGGTTAGTCAATTGCCGCAATATTTTTATTAAAGGCATTACCATTAAAAACTCCGCCAACTGGGCTATTAACTGCAGGCTTTGCTCTGATGCCACTGTTGAAAATATTTCCATCCGTGGTGGGCATGATGGCTTGCACACCAGGTTCTGCAATAATTTTAAAA
>JANLXV010000014.1:0-4231 GCA_031365305.1 Chitinophagaceae bacterium | reverse complement strand
GCGCGAAATGGCGCAGCAGGTTGCACATGAAATAAAAAATCCGCTAACACCAATGAAGCTTAACCTGCAATACCTTCAAAAAGCTATTGATTCCAATTCATCGAACGTAAAAGATATATCAAGATATGTGGCGAAGGTGTTGGTAGAACAGATTGATCACCTTTCGCAAATTGCGGGAGACTTTGCCCAGTTCGCTAATATCGGGCAAACCAATAACCAGGTATTTGATCTTGTTGATGTTTTAAAACAGCTAACTATACTTTTTTCATCTAATGAAAACACGGAAGTAAAGTTGCAGTTGCACCGTGAGGAACTATTGATTAACGCAGATAAAACACAGGTCAATCGGCTTTTTACAAACCTTTTACAAAATGCTATCCAATCTGTTCCGGAAACAAGGGCAGCCCTGGTTTTAATAGCTACTTCTGCAAAAGAAGACGATCTGCTGATAACAGTAAAAGACAATGGTAAAGGTATTCCGGCAGAAATGCTAAGTAAAATATTTACACCGAATTTTACAACAAAATCTTCCGGCACCGGCTTAGGGCTTGCCATGTGCAAAGGGATAGTGGAAAAATCAAATGGTTCAATCTGGTTTGAAACTACTGAAGATGTAGGCACTACTTTCTTTGTGAAATTACCTTCTCCAACACAATCACTCAACTTCATGCAGGCCAGCTAAGCTTTTTTATTGTGCTTAAGAAAATTTTCAAAGTCGTCTAAATTGAAGCTGCTTAAATTTCTATCAGTTGTAAGCAAGCCTTTTTGTGCCGCCAATACACCGTATTTTATGTTGCCAAATTCACCTGTTGAATGCGCATCAGGATTAATTGATATCATGGCGCCTTTGTTTAATGCATAGCCAAGCCATTGCCAGCGCATGTCCAGCCGGCGGGGGTGTGCATTTAATTCAATAACCACATTGTTAGCTATACAGGCATCAATGATCTTTTCATGATCTAATGGATACCCTTTCCGGCTCAACAATAATCTTCCGGTCATGTGCCCTAAAATGATTGTGTATGGATTTTCAATAACAGTTAGTAATCTTTTCATGGCCTTTTCTTCTGTCATCTTTAAATTAGAATGAACAGAGGCTATCACCAGGTCAAACGTGGATAGAATAGCGTTAGAGTAATCAAGACTGCCATCATTTAAAATATCACTCTCAATGCTTTTAAATATTTTGAATGGCTTTAGCCTGGCATTTAATGTTTCAATAAGTTCATGTTGCGCTTGAATTCTATCCTCACTCAAGCCTTTTGCATAGTAGGCGGATTTGCTGTGATCACTCATTACCAAATATTCATATCCACGTTCAATGGCTGCGTCGGCCATTTGCTCAATTGTATTTGAACCATCACTCCAATTACTATGGCAATGAATAACGCCTTTTACATCCGCCGGCATAATAACTTGTGGGAGCGGGTTTTTAGAGGCAAGTTCAATTATTTCTACAGTTTCCCGAAGAAATGGTGGTATGGGGTTTAATTGTAATAATTTAAAAATATCTTCTTCAGATGATGCCTTGCTAATGTCTTTTTGTGGATACCTCCGCATAAGCTCATCTATAAATAGCTTACTGCCGGAATGATGAAAGACCTTAGATACGAATTGTTCCTGATGGGCGTGCAATAATTTTAAAGCTATCTTATTATCATAATGATAAACCATGAAATCATCATCTTCGTTGCTTTCATCTAAAGTAAATTCGTTATAAGCTGACAGCGTTTCTTTAATTTTTTTTATTGGTATTGCCAATACAAATTCAAGCGTAGAAATTATCTCGCTGTGTCTTAAATAATCTCCCGTTATTGCTATTAATTTATTGTCAAAAATCTTCTGCAAATACGCAAGCAATTCATGCCCTAAAACTTCAACCTGCGCAAACAAAAAATTACCTTTTTGCGCTTCATAAAATTCAATGGCTTCAATTATTTTTTCCTGTGTTTTTTTTCCAAAATTTTTATAAAGCATCAACCGGTTTTCATGACAGGCATATAACAACTCACCAATATTTTCTATTTCCATTTCTTTCCATATTGCAGAAATTTTTTTTGAACCAATACCTTTTATCTTAAGCATTTCCATAACACCTGTAGGTGTTTTTTCTATCATATCATCAAGCAACTTTAACTTTCCGGATTTTAATAATTCAATTATTTTTTTGCTTGTTGCCTCTCCAATGCTATGTTGTGAAAAAATTTTCTCTTCACTCATGTCTTGTAATTGCGTCTGTAATTGATCAATGTTATAAGATGCAACTGAATAAGATTTTGCTTTAAAACTATTCTCTCCATGTATCTCCATAATCTTTGCAAGCAAAGAAAATTGATCCGCAATGTGGCTGTTCGTCATTGTTGATATTTTTATGTTTACGCCCAACAGGCTTAAATAAAATTAAAAATATAAAATCTATCTTTTAAAATTATAATGACTGAAACGCTTTATTCATGCGGCATTCTGAAGATGGTGTTCTGTAAAATAAAAAAGTCCCGAGTAAATCGGGACTTAGGTATTTAGCTTTTTTAAAGCTTAATCTACTTCTTTTTAGCTGCTGCCTTTTTAGGAGCTGCTTTTTTAGCTGCTGCTTTTTTAGGAGCTGCTTTTGCCGCTGCTTTTTTAGGAGCTGCTTTTTTAGCTGCGCCTTTTTTAGCTGCTGCTTTTTTTGCCATAGCCATGTTAATAGAATTTAATTGTTAGTAAATATTTACTAAAGTAAAAACAATTCTTTAACAGACAAAACTAATTTGAATAAATTATACTGAAGGAGTGATAGCGTTTACAGAGATATAAGTTTTATCGCCTTTGCTTTTTCTAAATTCAACAACGCCATTTGTGGTTGCAAAAATTGTAAAGTCTTTACCAACACCTACGTTTTTGCCGGGATGAAATGTTGTGCCGCGTTGGCGAACAATGATGTTTCCTGAAATAGCTTGCTGGCCACCAAATATTTTTACACCTAATCTTTTGCTTTGCGAATCACGTCCGTTTTTTACTGAACCTTCGCCTTTTTTGTGTGCCATGATTTATAAATTTTTACGCCTGATATTTAGTAGAAAAATTGAGCTAAGAATTTTATTTTTTATCACCGGAAATACCAGTGATTTTTATGTGCGAATATTGTGTACGGTGGCCATGCTTTTTTCTGAAACCTTTTCTTCTTCTCATCTTAAAAGCAATCACCTTCTCACCCTTAATAGTGTCATTAATAATCTCAGCGGTTACGGTTGCATTTGCATCACTACCGCTTTTAACATCACCATCATTTTCTAAGAAAAGGATATCCGAAAATTCGACCTTATCACCTGTCTTACCAGAAATATGGGGGACATATAAACTTTGTCCATCAGATACTTTAAATTGCTGACCGGCTATTTTAACAACTGCAAACATAAAAATCCAAATTTAGGAGTGCAAAGGTAATGGATTCGTCTTTAAATTTTGCAAAATCTTACTTCTATTCTAAAATATTCGCCCATTGTATTTAACAAGTTTAAATAGATTATAGAATAATGATTTTTAAAGCTTTACGTACAATTTATAGTGTTTATGGCTTTTCAATGTTTATCATTTCAATGTTGATTTTATTTCCGTTTGTAATTATTGCTTCATTTTTAGGCAGGGTTAAGGGTGGAGACATTATATATAGTCTATGTCGTTTATGGGCGGATTTCTGGTTTTTTTTATTAGGCATCAGGCATAAAAATATATACGAGGCGGATGCGTATCCTGGTCAACAAATATTTATCAGCAATCATATTTCATATTTCGACGTGCCGGTGATGATGAAAGCTATAAGGAATAAACACATCCGCATATTGGGAAAGGCTGAAATGGCTAAAATCCCCATTTTTGGATTTATTTACAGAAAGGCTGTTGTGCTTGTTGATAGAACGAACGCTTCAAAAAGAGCAGGCAGTATTAAAATTTTAAAGTCCATTCTTAACCGCGGCATTTCGATATTTATTTGCCCTGAAGGTACTTTTAATTTAACGCATAAGCCTTTGAAAGAATTTTATGATGGGGCTTTCAGAATTGCCATTGAAACCCAAATACCCATTTCTCCCATCTTATTTTTGGATACTTATGATCGCTTGCATTACAATAATATTTTTTCTTTAAACCCGGGGAGATCAAGAGCAGTGCATCTGCCAACGATATTTACCGATGGTCTTACCTTAAAAGATATCCAATCTCTAAAAACATTGGTTTATAAAAAAATGGAAGA
>JANLXV010000678.1:0-5481 GCA_031365305.1 Chitinophagaceae bacterium | reverse complement strand
TTCTCAGACACTTTCCTGCTTTCGCCTAAGCTTAGTAAAGTTTTGGTAACACCTTCAGGGCTGATATCAACATCATGGGGTTCCGGTGATACAAACACTTTTTTAACGCCCCTGAAGACCGGCCTTGTTTTACTGATGTTTGTTGTTGATCCGTTAGCAATGATATCGCTGATGCCCTGGAAAATGGCGGGTTCATTGGCAAGCGAACCGTGGCTCACATCGGCATAATACACCGTATTGGCGGCTATCATTTCTTTGGGAATGCCCGATTCCCAGGTAACACTTTGGTCGCCTTCTGCAGTGCTTAAGAAAACCAATTCTTTACCATTGTTCGTATCATCCATCCGGTAGCCGCAGGGCGTGGAATCATCTTTACCGGCTATGTAACTAATGTTGGTATAATCAATGTTTTTCGATTTATCAAGAATGCCTTTGCGGTAGGCGCCAAATGCCGTAAGATCAGTGCCATTTGGGAGGGGCCATTCAACAAGGTTTCCCATCATTTTTTTCCAGGTATCCAGTTGGGAAAAATCATTGTCAGCATCGGTAGTAAGCGGCAGCAAACTTAACAAGCCCGGCATCTTATTAAATAGTTCTAACAATTCTTTTTTAGAATGAAAAATATCAATCTTGCTCAGCTTATCAATAATGCCATCCTTCCCAAATAATACAAAAGGAATGCGGAATGAACCTCCTAACGGCGCACCGAGAAAGAGCAGCTTAAAATCTTTGGAGTCATTAAGATCTTTCCACGTACCAGGATGTTGAATAATAAAATCTCTTACCAAAACACCACCCATGCTGTGACCAATAATTTTTATCGGCTGGTTATGCAATAAGAGCGCTTTGATCTTTTCATTAAATTTTGCGGCAATGGTATTGAGTTGCAGCCGCCAGTCAAAAGCAAAGGTTACCACATCATAATCTGCAGATAAATGTTTTACTAATTTTTTGTAAGAGGTACTGATCAGCGATGGCGCTGTAACATTGGCAGCATCTATTTTAAGTTTTTGTAAACCGCCACTTACGAATCTTAAATAATTTATCCAAACGAGTTTATCATCATCAGAAAGATTAGAACCCATGATACCGGGCAACACCACAGCAATAGGCCGTGTGCCGGAGACTGTATCTGAAAACACCTGGCCGCCATCCAGTTTAAGCAGCGCATTGCGTTCCATGGTTTCCAGGGAACTTTGCTCTAAAAGTGTAAAGCCGGTGATAAGCCCTTCCGGCGGTGCTTTCAGGGCAGTAAGTATGGCATCATTCGTTCTTTTATTTTTAAAGTAATGAAAATGATCTACATCTTTTGCTTCATCAAAAATGTATTGAATGCCTGCTGAGCGCCGGCTGCCGAAGTACATGGAGTTTGTATTAACCACGAGATCATTATCTTTTGCAAAGAATAATTTACTACAAATGATCACCAGGGCTTTTAAGTTTAGCTTAGCCTTACAGTTGCCCGATACCACTACCAGCCGGCTGTCAACCACTATAGTTGAGGCGGGGCTGTTCAGCACTTTTATGAAGGGAGAGTCGGGGTTCATGGCTTCAAGCCCGGGTAGTGTATCCTCATCATTTTTAGAATCAATAATGGCCGCAATCAAATTTTTAAAAGCGATATAAACCGGGCTTGCCAATATGCCCCCGGCAACGGCGATCAAATTAAACACCACGTTAAAAAAATGATCCATGCGCTTTGAAGCCAGTATGGTGCCTTGCGCAGGGCAAGCCACTCTTATATACCTGTTGATGAAAATTTTTTTGGTTTTTAAAAGGACTTTAATGCTTTCAATTGCTTCAATATCGTTTGTTCTTTCCAGCTTTTTCAAATAAGCTATTTCATTTATATCGAAGCCATGATTGTTATCATCCGTACTACAAAACCGGGCTAAAATTTCACCCACCAAACCTCCACGGGAATGCGTAATCATATCTACCGTGCTGCCTGTCGGCAACTGCTTTACAAGTTCCAGTACATTCTGCAGCGGGCTTTTGGTAAGGGTTTCATGCTGGAAAGCTAAAACACGATCTGTATAAGTATTGTGCAAGTAAGGCCATAAGTCGGTGGAAACAAGTTCACCGAAAGATCCTTTTGCAGAGGAAGCCGTGCCATGAATAAACAGGAGATAGTTAGCGGGTTTATCCGGTGCACTAAACTCGCTGAAGTGAAAATCTTTATTCAAAAAATACAAACCGCTGCGGTTATCTAATTGCTTTTTTTCAAGATCACCGGCAATGTCTTTTATCTTGCTGCTAATTACTTTTTTAGTGAAAATGTTTAAGCCTTTTAATACGATTGAGCTTACTACGCCACGTTCGGACGATACTTCAGCTACCGCTCCAGGAATTTTAAAAGCTTCGCCGCCGGCTGAGCGTTGCACGGTTGAGGCTTCCGGAAAAACATCTTCCAAAGTATCCCTGTTACAGTACCAGGTCGTTTCATCTTCAAACACCAATTCTATCACATCATTTTTTTCAAGCTTTACGGCATGTTCTTCGCCGGCACCACGCAGAGAGGTGCCAATGAGATAGGATGCCTTAATTTTTGTAACGTCATCAGGAGAGGAAATGCCCGCAGCTACTGGCAGGGCCGTGCCGTTGATTATAATGTTTTGAACGCTCATAATTCTATTTAGGAAGTTGATACAATAGTTATGATAATTACCAGGCTATAACCCGGTAAAATATTACAGGCAATTTTTATAAGGCAGCAGCAGTCAGGTGGGTTGGGATCGGGGAGTGTTTTACAAACGGGTCAATCAAAGTAAAACAAAATGTAGGAAATTCAAAATTGAAATGATGGATTGGGATTTTTGGCACTGTCTCAGGTTGGATTATAAACGATTTTGAAAGTTCTTTTGAACCACGAAAGGCACATAGAAAACAATAGAAATAAACTTATGTACTTCTGTTTCTCTATTGGTTAAATCCTTGCTTTTACCACAAGTAACAATGGGGCCAGAGGTTTTCACATAGACTTTGTGTGTATTCTCTCTGTATCTATATTTCTGATCAGTTTCAATTTTTTGAACTCTACCTGATAAGTTCCGGCAAGATAGTTTCTACCCATTCAAGGCCGGGCAAACCTTTCTCTTTAATTTTTTTTAGTAATGATGAGAGATCATCATAAGTAGATTTTTTCTCCCACGGAAAACAATCACAGGCCAGCGCCTGGCTTAAATAATCACAGGCGCTTTGTTCATTATTGCGCATAGCTTCAAGTTGCAGGCCAGAGGCATTTGCCCAATAATCACCAGGCTTGTTTTTTAACCGCCTCTCAATAGCATAAGCCACCAGTGGCACATATTTATTAAAAAGGTCTGTAGCACTTTTATCACTGCTGCTAAAAAGCAGCGTTACTAAATTTATACCCGGATAATAAAAAGCCGGGTTACTGTCAAACCCGCTCTGGTAAGCCTCTGCAGCTTTTTTTAAATAGCCTTTAGCTTCAAAAGGGCTTATGTCGGGCAACTTACTCTTACGCTTATATGTACTTCCTAACAAGCCATTAGTTTCAGGGTCGTTGCCGGCTTGCTTAATAAGATTTGCAAGAATGGTTTCGGCTTTATCAAGATTGCCGGTCATGTTATAAGCATGCGCCAGTTGCTGTTGTAAAAAGCGATTTTTTGATAGCGTATTCTTTGGCACTTTCTCTATAAGGCTAACCGTATAAGCATTGGCGTCAATTGCCCGGTAAGCCTGCACCAGTACATTCAATAAATTATATTCTGAAAGAAGATTCTTATTCACTGCATTTTCATACTGGTGGATGGCTTCAACTTTTTCTTTCATTTGATGTTGAATATTATCTATATCTGTTTGGGGTGTATCTTTCTTCCAGAGCAAGGCATTCAACGTGTTGCAAAGCTGTTTCCATTCGCTAACCAATGCCTTAACCTGATCAATTTTATTTTGCGTGAGTAAAGCCCATGCTTTAAACGTTTGTGCCTGGCTGGCCAGCTTAGTAAGATCAGGAAATATAAAGCCTGTAATGGTTTGCTGTAGCGGGCTGTCGGGTACAGGCTCATTTTCGAAATTATATTTTATAAGGGTTGCCAGCTCGTTCACTTTTGTATCAATGTTTTCTATGCTGTCGTTTGTATAAGTGTACTGCAAAGCCCGTAATGGTTTTACATCAAATGGTAATATTGTACCTGAATCATAAATAGAAACAGTTGTATAAGGCTTAATGGCGTGGCGCATGCCCACTTCATACAATACGTTAGCATTAGCAACGCTTAGGTCGGCTACTGCAAATTCACAAAACAATAAACGCTCATACATGGGGATATGAATAAAGCCGCCGGCCTTTTCTTCATCTGCACGAATGGGCTCAAGGCCTGCTAAAATAATGGCCGGTTTAATAAGTGTTTTATAAACGTTATCAAAATTTATTTCCTTGCCTTTTGGGTCGTGTTTAAGACCGAAAGGCATAATTGCAAAACATAAATGTGCCATAACCGTTCATTTACCGGTAAAATTTTTAGGATCAATTATTATTACGTTGCCGTGTTTTTTTTGCGCCTGCATAACCATGTGTTTTGTGCCGCCCGGCCCATCACTGCTTTCGCCGTTCCATAAAGCCAGTAAGGTCATGTTTAAACCACCGTTTGCAAACGCATCTTTAAGCATCCGGTTATTGGTTTCTTCCCATACTGAAAAGTTTTTATCTTTTTGTGAAGCATGCGCTGTCTTCAACTGATGTACAGGCAACAAATGATAAAGTTTTTTAAAGCGATCTATCCAATCTTGTCCCGCAAACCCCACAGAGCTTTTTATAAATTCTTTTTCATGCAGACCAAGATATATTTCTGAAGGAATATTCAGAGTAATACAACATTCATGAAAGATAATATCTCCGCCGCAAGCTGCGCCTGCAATACCTTTTATCCGGCTTTGGTGTTGAGCCCTGATTGTTTGCAAGGCTTTGCTAATATTTTCTTTTGCCTGTTGTTCATTTTCTTTCGGGAAACGTGGCGTCTCCCTGTCTTCTGCATCCAGCATGTGCCCCGTAAAAACAATTGAGTGTATCACAAATGATGGGTAATTAATAATTGAAAATTGAACATTGGAAATTGAGTGTTGAATATTCAATTTTAAAAACATATGATTATTTAAGTCTAAAAAATATTCAATAATCAATGTTCAAGTTACAAATGCCCCGAAATGCTTCAAATCAATCTGGTGTTTTGCTGTAGCCCGCCCTACTTCCTGCAACAAAGGAATATAAGTAACAGAATCCATTTGCCTTACATGATCCGAATTGATTTGCTCAAGCCCAAGCTGCTTTAAACCCTGCACACTCAGATCAGCATTATATCTTACATAGAGAAAATGGCGTTTGGTATCCTGCGTTAAGGGATAAATATTCCCCTGCTCATCCATTGGAATCATGTAGCGTAATTCACGATCTATGGGTGCGCCAAAAGTACAACGACCAACGGTGCGGCAATTGATGTCTTGGTCCACCTGCATGGC